>NZ_JAEHBI010000027.1:0-78474 GCF_016483705.1 Bacillus cereus group sp. N6 | reverse complement strand
TGAAAAGCAACAATCTCAAGCTGCTTAACGAATAAAATGTCTCTGTTTGATTTGTCTATTTTCTTGACATAGTACCACTTAGAAGACTACAAGGAAGAAGAGACAACAAGAAGGGAGAGTTCTATATGCGTTGGCAGTATAATCATTTAAACACAACTCCATATCTACATCCTTCAAAAGAATTAAGGGATATGTACAATGAATCAAGATCAAGAACAGAAACTCAATCAATTTTAAATCACATGAGAAATCATAAAGTTTTTAATAACAAAGAGTACAAAGGATATTTTAGTTTATCACAGGTGGTTGAAGAGGATTTATATGGTGAGGAAGAAGATATTTTGAACTGGGAAATTCTAATGGATTGTTATGATGTCGTCCTTACAAGAAAAGGTATTACATTTCGTGAAAAGGAAGAGGAGGCACAAGCATGACTCTTGCTGGAGAAGCGATTATTATTTGGACGGCAACAGGGTTGTCAGTAGTTGCAATGAAGGCAGCAGAAAAAATGGGGAAAAGTGTTCCACATTGGCTTCCGCGTGTCACTTTGTACACAACACTTACAGGCTCGTTTCTATACCTTCTACGTTATGTTCTCGTTTTATTTCTATGAAGGAATACGATGTGGAAACTTTTCATTCCTTATGTCATAAGGAGTTTAGCTTGTATGCACGTATTCCTTGAAACAGGGATATATACCCTCTATAAGAGGGATATAAGGAGTGATTTTATGCTGGAGTTGTTATCAGTACCATTCGCAGGTTTAATTTTCGCCATAGTTGGCGAAAGGCTCAAAGGAAGAGAGAGTGATCGAAAGAAAATACAAGTTTTTTTTGAAGTAAGCGGAATTGCGATACGTAGAGAGGACAAATTACAGTATCCAGTTTTTCTTGAACAAAAAGAGGATGATCGAAGTACAACTTATATATATCGGTTGCCAGTAGGAATGCCGAGTAAAATTATTCAGAAGGTCGAGGATGTTGTCTCTGAAGGGCTAAGTAAACCTGTCCGAATTGATTATGATAATTACAAGCTAAATATTCGTGTGTTTCATAGGGATATACCGAAAAAATGGTCATGGTCTAAAGGTTTGGTTGCAGAAGGAAGCTGGTGTGTTCCAATGGGCCAAAGTTTAGAAAAACTTATCTATCATGATTTTGATAAAACACCACATATGACACTAGGTGGTCTGACACGGATGGGAAAAACGGTATTTTTAAAAAATGTAGTTACTTCTCTTACTTTAGCACAACCAGAACATATTAATTTATACATTATTGATTTAAAAGGTGGCTTGGAGTTTGGGCCGTATAAGAATTTAAAACAGGTAGTTTCTATTGCTGAAAAGCCCGCAGAAGCTTTTATGATATTAACTAATATTCTCAAGAAGATGGAAGAGAAAATGGAATATATGAAATGTAGACATTATACGAATGTTGTAGAAACAAATATCAAAGAGCGTTACTTCATAATAGTAGACGAAGGAGCCGAACTTTGCCCAGATAAAAGTATGAAAAAAGAACAGCAAAGGTTATTAGGAGCGTGTCAACAAATGCTCTCTCATATAGCGCGCATAGGTGGTGCTTTAGGTTTTAGATTGATTTTTTGTACACAGTACCCCACAGGGGATACATTACCGCGTCAAGTAAAACAAAATAGTGATGCGAAATTAGGCTTTAGATTACCGACTCAAACGGCCTCAAGTGTTGTTATAGATGAAGCGGGATTAGAAACGATAAAAAGCATCCCCGGACGCGCAATTTTCAAAACCGATAGACTTACAGAAATACAAGTACCTTACATTAGTAACGAGACGATGTGGGAGTATTTAAAAGGATATGAGGTGGAGAAACATGAGGATGCAAACGCATATGCAAATCAACCGTCAAATGGCGATACTTGCGACGATTAGAAAGCTACAGTTTGCAACGAGAAGGCATTTAATGAGTATTCATGAAATGGGTGGAATAAGAAATGCAAATCGAATCATGAAAGATTTATCTATTTATACAAGTAAGATAGTTTACAATAAAGAGCATGTATATTATTTAAACCAGTCAGGACATAAGTTGTTCGGTGAAGGGAAAGTTGTACATCACGGCAAAGTTGCGCACGCTCTTTTACGTAATGAAGCTTGGTTACAGTTATATTGTCCAGATGATTGGCAAGTAGAAACTGAAATTAAATATATAAAAGATAATAAAAAGAAAAAAATAATTCCAGATGTGAAATTCCGCGATGAGGAGAGAATACTTCATGCTGTAGAAATAGATCGTACTCAGAAAATGATAGTAAACGATGAAAAATTAAAAAAATATGAAGAGTTAACACAGATTTATAAACAGAAGCATAACGGGAAAGTGCCAGTTATTCATTTCTTTACAATCACAAAATATAGAGAAAAGAAATTAGAAGAACTGGCAAATAATTATAATGTGTTTGTAAAAGTATATGTAATCGCTACTACTTAATGATGAAAAAAGAGCTGATCATTTTCGAATGATTAGCTCTTTTTTATGTATTGTATTACGTCGTCTATTTTGTAAATTTTATCGATTCCTTTTTCTGAAGCGATGGAATTTAAAGCAGCGATGATAGCTTCAAGCGAATCAAAACGAACAGCATTAGCGTTACCATTCACCAGATCACTAATTGTATTGTATCTTACTTGGGATTCTGTAGATAACTTATTTTTCGTGATCCCCAATTCATCTAAAGAATTTCCGAGTGTGAATTTCATTTTATTCTCCTCCGCAGCACTGGTTATCTTGTACCCATTTTACAACAACAAACGGAAATAGTAAAACTTTTTTCGTTCAACTATTGACGTTGAATATTTAGAGAGTTATAATTCAACTTAAATAGTTGAACTTTTATAGTTGAACTCAAAAGGAGGAACGAACATGCAAAGATTAAATGATTATTTTGGTTTAGAAAGCAAATCAGATCTTGTATGGTTTTATGGTTTCTACACAATTTCTACGATTTTAATTGTAATTAATATGATTATTGTACTTATATAAATGGGAGGTAAGGAGATGCTTAGGTCAGCAAATTATACACAATACAAAGAATTACAATCATTCCAATCAGTAGAAGAGATGAATGAAGCGATATGTTCTTTTTTATACAAACATACACATGAGTTATCCGAGTCAGCGATAAAAGTATTGAAATTTTTAGCAAGACATTCTTGTAAGATTCCCGGTGTATCTTTTCTGAAGGTAGGGACTATTGCCGCGGCATTAAGTATAAGTGATCGAACTGTTCGTAGGGTATTAAAAGTGTTAGAGGATTTTGAAATAGTATCTAGACATAAAACAATTCGAACAGAAGGAAAATTGCGTGGAGGGAATGGACATAACGTCTATGTCCTTTTAAAAAAATATAATGTCACACCGAATGTCCTACCGAAAATGTCACAGCGACAAGACGAAGAAAACCCTACAGAATCAAAGGTTTTCGATGCGAAATTGGACAAGGAAACTAAGCTTTCTGAATCACACCCTCTAGAAGAATTAAAAAACGAATTAAACGTAAAAGAAACGTCAACAAGGGAATCTAAAGAAATTAAATTAGAAGACTTAGATGAAACTTTTACACCAGAAAATGTACCAAGCCAATTCAGAGATGTGGTAGCTCCATTCTTCAAATCGGCAGATAAAATTTATAAGCTGTACCATCGAGTATTAATGGCATATAAACGTTCAAACATAGACAAGCCTATTGAACAAGTGATAAACCAAGCGATTCAAGCATTTAAAGAAACTATTTTCGCGGAAAAAGCAAATAAAATTAAAAATACTTTTGAAGGTTATTTTTATAGAATTGTTGAAAGTAAATTTGTAGTCGAGAGAAGGAAAGAATGTCGAGGATTATTGTTTGATTGGTTAAATGAATAATATAAAATTGCCCACAGGGAAAAATGTATATATAATTTAATTATCATATTCTTAGTAAATAAGTGGGTGGAAATTTTGAAGTACGCTGTTTATGTACGAGTTTCAACGGATAGAGATGAGCAAGTTTCATCTGTTGAAAATCAGATTGATATTTGTCGATATTGGTTAGAAAAAAACGGATATGAGTGGGATCCAAATGCAGTATATTTTGACGATGGTATTTCTGGTACAGCTTGGCTAGAACGTCATGCGATGCAACTGATATTAGAAAAAGCAAGACGAAATGAATTGGATACAGTCGTATTTAAATCTATACACCGTTTAGCAAGGGATCTAAGGGACGCCTTAGAAATTAAAGAAATTCTAATAGGTCATGGGATACGTTTGGTTACAATTGAAGAAAATTACGATAGTTTATATGAAGGTGGCAATGATATTAAATTCGAAATGTTTGCCATGTTTGCTGCACAATTACCTAAAACTATATCTGTATCTGTTTCTGCTGCAATGCAAGCTAAAGCAAGAAGAGGCGAGTTTATTGGAAAACCGGGATTAGGATACGATGTAATTGACAAGAAACTCGTTATCAATGAAAAGGAAGCCGAAGTTGTAAGGGAAATTTTTGATTTATCCTATAAAGGCTATGGATTTAAGAAAATAGCGAATATCCTAAACGATAAAGGCACATATACGAAGTTTGGCCAGTTATGGTCGCATACAACTGTAGGGAAGGTTTTAAAGAACCAAACGTATAAAGGGAATTTGGTCTTAAATAGTTATAAAACAGTAAAAGTAGATGGAAAGAAGAAAAGAGTTTACACTCCGAAAGAGAGATTAACAATTATAGAAGACCATTATCCAGCAATTGTATCAAAAGAATTATGGAATGCGGTAAATAGAGATAGGGCAAGTAAAAAGAAAACAAAACAAGATACAAGAAATGAATTTAGAGGAATGATGTTTTGTAAACATTGTGGTGAACCAATTACAGCTAAGTATTCAGGTAGATACGCAAAAGGAAGTAAAAAAGAGTGGGTATATATGAAATGCAGTAATTATATTAGATTCAATCGCTGCGTTAACTTTGACCCGGTTCATTATGATGATATAAGAGAGGCGATTATCTATGGATTGAAGCAGCAAGAAAAACAACTAGAGATACATTTCAATCCAAAAATGCATCAAAAAAGAAATGATAAATCTACAGAAATTAAGAAGCAAATTAAGTTGTTAAAAGTGAAAAAAGAGAAGTTGATTGATTTATACGTAGAAGGATTAATCGATAAAGAAATGTTTTCGAAGCGGGATCTTAATTTCGAGAATGAAATTAAAGAGCAAGAGTTGGAATTACTTAAATTAACAGATCAAAATAAGAGAAATAAAGAAGAGAAGAAAATTAAAGAAGCTTTTTCAATGCTCGATGAAGAAGAAGATATGCATGAGGTTTTTAAAACTTTAATAAAGAAAATCACACTTAGTAAGGATAAGTATATCGACAGCGAATATACATTTTCTTTATAGTTTTAAAGTTGGTTATTAGTTACTGTGACATTCGTAATTGTACTACCAACAGCAGGTGATTGGTTTGGATTCACGTTATATTCATAATTTACAAGAGCATTATTTGTTAATGTGCCACTAGGTGGTATCGCTAAAATTTGTGCTTGAAAAGTAATGAATATAGTATCTCCGGGAGGAATATCTGCTAAGTGAATACCAAGTGATGGATCTAATCCTGGCTGTGGAACATTATTAATAGTTACAGAATTCTGGATAAATGAAGCCCCTGCGCCAAGTCCATCCGTTAAAACAGTTGCACTAGCGGGAATATTTCCTGTGTTCGTAACTGCAATCGTATAGGTAACGATATCTCCAATTGCAGCAGTCGGTGTGTTCACTGATTTCGTAGCGATGATTGTAGCGTTATTAATTTGAGTTGTTATTACGTTACTTAACGCATTGGAGGATGTTGGAGGTAAGTTAGGATTTACGAAATATTGGTACGTTGTGTTACTTTGGTTCGGGATAGGGTTCGGATTCGGAATGGAATTTACTTGCACTTGGAACGAGATGGTCGTATTTGCATTAGGATTTATCGGATCAATTGCTATGCCATTTGCTGGATTTGCATTAGAGAGCGTAGTACCATTTACTGTTACGCTATTTGGAATAAAAGATATCCCGCTTGGAATGGTATCTGTAAATACTATACTTGATGCAAGTGTGTTCCCATTATTTGTTAAAGTAGTCGTATACGTAATAATATCATTTACGTTCGCAAACTGTTTATCAGCAGATTTTGCAGAGGTAATCGTAGCGTTATTAATAGCTGTTTGTACAGTGTTAGAAGCAACCATCTGCATGATGGCTGGTTTGGATGGATCGTACGTGTATTGGAATGTAGTGCCTGATTGATTCGTAATTGGATTTACAGCAGGAATAGTTGGTACAAAAACTTGGAATGAAACGGTACGTGATGAATTTGCCCCAATCGTACCGATCAAAATGCCGTTAGCAGGATTTGCATTTGCTATAGGGACACCGTTAATCGTTACAGTATTAGGAAGAAAGATGGTACCATCTGGAATGATATCTGTAAACGTTACATTAGTGGCAGGGATATTGCCGTTATTCGTTAAAATTGTTGCATAAGTTATGACATCGCCAACATCAGCAAAATTTGTACTTGTTAGTTTCGTAGCAACAAGATTTGCGGTGTTAATTTGTGTCGTTACGATATTGCTAGTGGCATTTCTAACAACAGCAGGTAAATTTGGATCTGCGATAAAGCTATATTGTAGTGCAGCACTATTTTGAACTGGATTTGGTGAAGGTAAACTATTTGCACTAATTTGAAAAACAATGGTTGTAATTCCACCTGTGGGAATTGTTCCAACTTGAAGACCAACACTTGGATCAGCACCTAGCTGTAAAGCGCCGCCTATAAAAATACTATTTGGTACAAGAGTCGTACCAGGAGGGAGTATGTCGGTAACAACTACATTATTCGCTGGAGTATTCCCAAGGTTCGCTAAAGCAATTGTATATGTGATTGGTTGCCCAACATCAGCAATAGTTAAATCTACCTGTTTGACAATAACTACATTTGCTAAATTAATTTGTGTGCTTACAGTGTTACTTAAAGAGGTTTCTATAGTTGGTGGATCGCCTGGATTTAGAATAAAGCTATACTGTGTACTAGATGAATTTGTTGTTGGATTTTGTGTAGGTAAAGCAGTGACGGTTACTTGATAAGAAACAGTAATTTCACCGTTAGCAGGAATGGAAGGTAACGGAACACCGGCGTTTGGATCGGCGTTATTTTGGAGTACACCATTAATAAGGAAAGTGTTTGGAATAAAGGTAGTACCGTCTGGATTCGTATCAACGAAAGTAGGGCTATCAGCAGTAACACTTCCTGCATTCGTTAAAAGAATAGTATAAGTTAATACATCCCCAACAGTAGCAAACGCCCGATCCACTGTTTTTGCTGAAATGACATTTGCATCGTTTACTTGAGTAAATGTAGTGGTTGAAGTAGTGTTCTTACTTACAGGTGAAGCGTTTGGATCCACGATAAAGTTATAGGAAATAGCAGCGCTATTTGAAATAGGATTTGGGTTTGGGATGCTAGTTATTAATACTTGGAATGAAGCTGTAATTGTAGTATTTGCATTGATGCTACCAATATTGATGCTAGCTGGTGTAACACCTGGCTGAGCAACATTGTTAATTGTAACACTGTTTGGTACAAAGGCAGTACCATTCGCAATTGAATCGGATAGTACTACATTGTTCGCCGCAACATTTCCATCGTTTGTAAGCGCAAAGGTATAAGTTAATACATCTCCAACTTCCGCAAATGTTTTATCTACAGACTTTGTAGCTTGAAGGTTTGCTAGTCTAATTGTTGATGTAACAGAATTAGAATTTGCTGTTTTTGAAGTTGGTGGCAGACTTGGATTAACAGTATATAGATAAGAAGCGAAAGCATTATTAATGATAGGATTTTGGGCGGTAATATTAATGACTGTTACTTGGAAAGAAAGAGTAAAAGTAGCTCCGCCAGGAATTGTTCCGATAGGTAAAGCGACGAGAGAATTTACATTTTGCAAAACTCCATTTAGTGTTACAGTACCAGGAGTCAATATCGTTCCATTTGGAAGTGGATCTGTTAGTTGCACGTTAGTTGCGGCTGTATTTCCACTGTTTGTAATGAGGAGTGTATAACTTATCGTTTCGCCAATTGTAGCAAATTGTTTGTTTGTTGATTTTGTTAATGTTAAATTCGCGTTGTTAATTTGAGTGGAAACAAGATTAGAAGAGATATTTTTTGTAACGGGTGATTGGCTAGGATTGACGGTATATTGATAAGAAGCGCTTGATCCATTAGAAACGACATTTGACGCGGGTATTGTGTTTACTACTACTTGAAACGAAACATTTTTTGTTGTGCCAGTTGGGATGGATCCTACATTTACACCGTTAGCAGGATTTGCTCCAACTTGTGTCGTTCCATCTATTGTTAAACTGTTGAGAACAAAAGTTGTTCCAGTAGGAATGATATCTTTAAAAATAACGTTATTCGCATTCGTATTACCTGTACCTGTAAAGGAAACAGTGTACGTTAGTGTATCACCAATATCTGCAAAATTTTTATCTACCGCTTTCGTCATTGTGACAGTAGCGTTATTCACTTGAGTAGATACGATATTGGTCGTATCAGTCCCGCTTACTGCTGGCTGATTTGGTACAGGAATGTATTGATATGTTGTTGTGCCACTATTTAATATTGGATTTGTTTGCGGGATAGAAGGAACGAATACTTGAAATGAAACAGTAGTCGTAGAATTAGCAGCAATGGTTCCAATGGATATACCATTAGCGGGATTCGATCCAGCTGGAGTAACGCCGTTAACAGTTACACTCCCTGGAATGAAAGTTGTCCCGCTAGGAATCGGATCCGTATATATAACGTTCGTTGCCGCGATATTTCCTATATTAGCTAAGGCAATACTGTATGTTAACGTTTCTCCAATATCAGTAAAAAGTTTGTTAACTGATTTTGTACCATTAATATCTGCAAGATTAATTTGTGTTCCTGCAGAGTTGCTTGTTGCAAGACCGTTAAAAGTTGTTCCACCGGCAATTGGTGTATATTGAAATGTAATATTCGCAGTGTTAGAAATTGGATTCTGATTTGGAAGGGAAACGACAGTTGCTTGGAAAGTTACTGTACGAGAAGCGTTATTATTAATGGTTCCAAGAGATATACCAGCAGCCGGGTTTGCATTTGTTTGTGGTATGCTATCTACCGTTACAGTGCCAGGTATAAAGGAAGTGCCGTTAGGAAGACTGTCTATAAAAATAACGTTATTGGCAGGAAGAAGTCCAGTGTTAGGGATAGTAACGGTATAAGTGAGGACGTCTCCGATTGCAGCGACACTTTTATTCACATTTTTCGTTGCTTGTATGTTAGGCGAGTTTATATTAATTTGTAATCCGACTGTATTTAACATATATGCATCTCCGTTAGTAGTTAAACGGATTGCGGCAGACACTTGGGAATTTGTTAGATAAGGAGAAATATCAATAGAAGTAATGTCCCAGCCTTGCCTTCCTGCGGAGATATTTGTACTTGTAGAAGCACTTTGATTTCGTGTTCCAAATGTCCCAGTTGTATCTAAATTTCCAGCAGCATTATTCACTTGAGAACCGAAGAAATTATTTACAGCATTATTTGGCCCGGATAATGCATTTAATGAACTGAAATTTGGTCCAAATAATGCTTGATCCCCAGTTAAATCAGCATCCCCTTCAGTAGAACTTATAAATAATCTCCCGCTTACAGGTCCTCCGGCAGGTGTTAAAAACCCTGAGACAGATACATCTGCACTACCAGTTTCTACAGAAACACGGTTACCAGCTACGTAAATTGTTAAATTTCTTGCGGGTAAGGAACCGTTTTGATAAGCGACAATGAGCGTCCATCCAGAAGAATTGATAGCTCCGTTAGAAGCATCTAAAGGATCAACAAGTCCAGGGACAGAACCGGTTGTATAAGAGCCAGATCCTCCAGCTTGAACGAGGGATGTTACATCTGCAGAACGTGTATAAAATCCAAATGTGACAGATCCGGAAATGAATGTTTGATTTGAAGCTGTAACAGCTGAAGGGGTAATCGAGTATGTTGAAACAGGTGTTGTAAAAGAAACCGGGTTTCCTAATACACTTGTAATGTTTTGATCACGAGATAAGTAGTTTCCACCCCAAACGAGTTCTGCGTAAAGAATAGTACTACCAGCAGGGATATTTAAAATAGCGGTAGAACTATTTTGTGTATAACTTAATGTTGTACCAGCAGGAAAACTCGGTACTTGTAAAGCGGTATTTGTAGTTATAAATGCACCAATTGCCCCGATTGTACCAGCCCGGTTTTGATTACTAATTTTACTTAAGCCTAAAGTATTACCTGTAATCGCGAGTGCGCCGTTAGTGGTGGTAGAAAATCGATTCGTAATGGGCATGTTGTCACCTCATTTATAATATAGTCTTGGTCAAAATAGGATATGTGTGTGACAAATAAAGGGAAACATGTACAAGTTGATTTAATAATAATGATTTAAATGTCTAGAGAAGGGGATGAAGTATGCTTGAATTGGAAATTAAGGTGGAGCGTCTTAGGGACGAACAAATAGGCGATATTGTAGCATTATCTTCTTATATTGGGTGGGATTATAATAAAGAAGAAATTGAGACTATTTTTGATTCAGGTATTATATACGGTGTGTGGAATAAGAGAAAGGAACTTATTGCTAGCGCGGCAATTATATTATATAGGGAGAAATTAGCGTCTATCGGAATGGTCATTGTACATCCGAAATATGAGGGGAATGGGATTGGAAAGGCGATAACGAATTCATGCATTAAGAGCGTATCGGCTCAAACTCCAATTATGCTTATTGCTACGGATGAAGGAAAGCCGTTATATGAAAAACTAGGATTTAGGGCAGTAAGCTATGTTTCTAAATACATATGTAACTCGTACAATGTGAATGATTATGGTGTAGGAAATGAAGGTTATATGATGAATTATGAAGAGTGTGATTTAGAAAAAATAATAAAATTAGATGAAAATGCGTTTGGAATAAATAGAAAAGCATTTTTAACGAAAAGAATTATACAAAGTGAACAGTGCATCGTTGTAAAGGACAACAACCAAAATGTATTAGGTTACGGTTTAAGTATACAAACACCAGAAAATAAAATAATAGGTCCAGTCGTTGCGAAAAATGATGCGATGGCAATGAGAATTGTGCATGATTTAGCAAGAGAGCACCATGGTAAATTAAGAATTGATGTACCAGAAGGAAAGAAAGGTTTCATGAAAGAATTAGAGATTACTGGTTTTCAAAAGGTTAATACACCGCCAATTATGATGAGAAATAGTGATCAATTTTTGAAAAGAAATGGGGAACTATACAGTATTGCAGCGCAAATTTTTGGATAAAAAGAATCCTTCTAAATGAAGGATTCTTTTTTATTAATCACGATATTGGTCGTGAGTTGGTTGGAAGAGGTCTTCCTCGATATCTCTCACCACAGAAAAATGATCCACATTATAATGACCGTGTAGAACTTTATTATGGTGCTCGATAATTTGTTCTGCAGATAACACGTTAGAATCAGTTGTGGAATGACCGTTTTTAATTAATGTAACATCAAATCCTTGTACAGTAGCTGTTCTAACTGCGGTGTCGATGCAATGTTCTGTTTTACATCCACCGATAACGATATGATTAATTTTTTCTTCTTTTAAAAGTTCAAGTAGAGAAGTGCCATAGAATGCGTTTGTTGCTGCTTTATTAATAAGGATTACAGACTGAGGTACTTTAATTTCATTATGTACTTCAAATCCTTCTCCGCTACCAGAAGCAACATCGATATCTCTTACGAAAACAATAAGGGCATTTGCATGTATTGCTTTTTGTACGGCTGTATTTAGTGTAGATAATAACTCTTTTTTGCGAAAAACTTCTTTTTCTTGTTCATTCCCATCCATTAATTCTTGCTGCGCATCGATAATTAATAGTGCTTGTTTCATCGTGTCTCCCCTTTAATATGAAATAAGTTCCACTATACATATTCATTCATATTGCAAGGAAATCCTTTATTGTCTATGCAGTAGACGATAGATTTACAAAGTTGTCAAAGAAATTTCATTCTCATAGCGTGTAAAAACATGTATGATAAGAAGTGGAGAATTTTTGAGTAGGTGGGAATATCATGCAAACAGTAGAAGATTATCTTTCATTCTTACATACGAAAGGATTTAAACTATCAGAGGAAGCACAAGGGTTTATTATGTTTGGACAAGGATATACTGGTGCATCTGATGGAATTGTGAACGCAGCAATAGAAGCGACAATTAAACATCAATTACAGTTTGATGGGAGTTATTTTGTTGCGTTATTAGAACGTTTGAAAGAAGAAGAAATTACAGATAAAAAAAGCGCTAAGGCTTTTATGCGGAAGTTACAAGCGTAACTTCATGCAGCCTGCGCTTCTTTTTTTGTTTTGGAAGGTAATTCAACAAAAACCATGCCTAGGAAAATACATAGGCATCCGATAATAGCAGAAATAGAAAGTTGTTCGTTTGCAACGAGAACGCCTGTTAATGCAGCAAAAACAGGCTCCATTGCGAAAATAATTGCTACTCTCGTTGGAGACGTATGTTTTTGTGCTGATGTTTGAATAAAAAAAGCAATGGATGTCGCAAATAGGGAAGTTAGAAATAGAGCAAATAAAAAGGAAGAATTCGTCCATAATGCTACTGAAAATAATTTTTCCCAATCTTCAAACAAAAAGGCGCAAATAGAAGAAAACATACCGACAGCTAATACTTGCGACGTGCTTAATAATAAAGGTGATATTTTCTTAGAGAAGAAGCCGTTAACAAGAATATGGGCAGCGAAAGCAACTGCACAACCGAGAACGAGTATATCTCCAATGTTTAATTGAAAAGAATCACCAGCAGTTAATAAGTATAAACCTGCTGTTGCTACAGCAATGCCCATTACGATAAAAATGGTAGCTTTTTGTTTTAAAAAGATAAAAGACAAAATGGGTACCATAACGATACTAAGACCTGTTAAGAAACCAGCTTTTGAAGAAGTTGTATAAAGTAAGCCGAATGTTTGTAAGACATAGCCAACGCATAAAAAAAATCCAACGATTAATCCAGCGAGACTACTCTGTTTTATATCTTGTTTTGAAGATTTTTTTGAGAAAATCATTTGAATGAATAATAAAATAATTCCAGCGAATAAAAAGCGAATACCATTAAAAGTAAATGGATAAACGAAAGACATAGCATTTTGAACGACAACAAATGTAGCTCCCCAAATAAAAGAGACAAATAATAAAGCAAGAGGAGCAACCCAATCTTTTTTCACACTCATACCCCCGTTAATTTTGTAAGATAGCTTTTCTAGCTAATTCATCAGCAACTTTATTTTGACTACTTGGAATCCACTTAATAAAAAAGAGATCGAAACTTTTTATGTACTGTAATGCTTTTTCTAATAGTGGTGCAAACATTTTATTTTTTGCGTATTCTTTTTCGACAGCTCGCTCGACAAGTTGCGAATCTGTACGAAAAGAGACAATGTTATAATTATGCTCCGTGCAATATTTTAATGCCGCAAGTAAAGCGTGGTATTCTGCTTCATGATTGGACATTGTCCCAAGGGGCAATGATAATTGTACAGCTGGTTGCACCCCTTTAATAAACACTCCAGCACCAGAAGGACCAGGATTTCCTTTTGATGCACCATCAATATATACTTCAATCAAAGTGAGAAACCTCCAAATTATAAGATGATCCCCTACTTATATGTTTCTTTGAAGTAGGGGATAGAGTAACTTAGCCGATTGTAATACTATAACGACATGTAAATGTTTCATTCGCTTGTAAAGATTGAATTCCTTTTTTTTCCTTGAAATCTTTTGCCGGATTTACTTCATCAGCAATACCGTACCAAGGTTCAATACATAAGAAAGGTGCGTTTTCGCCTGGTGTCCATACGCCGACAAATGGGAATCCGTCAAATTCTACTTTTACAAATTTATTATGTTTATGAGAACGAATAGAGATTTCATCCGTATTCATATTTTCAAAAATAAGCGCATCATTTTTGAATAAATCGTATGTAAGTGGTAATTCATTCGTATTTTCAGCGATTAATTGTTTTTTACTTGAAAGGTAAGGTCCTTCTAATACGCTTGTTTCTAAGCGTTCAGAACCATTAAATGATAAATGATAATCTGTAAATGATTCGCCCTCTAATAAGGGGAAGTTGAAACCAGGATGTGCTCCGATTGAGAAGAACATCTCTTTTGAAGTAGGGTTATTTACTTCATATGTTACATGAACGATTTGTCCGTCTAGCTCATAAGAAACGAGTAATTCGAATTCGTATGGGTATTTTTTTAATGTTTCTTCATTACTAGTTACAATATAAGTGATTTTCGTTTCACTTTGTTCTTGTACAGAGAATGTAAGATCACGAGCAAAGCCGTGTTGTGTTAAAGAATATGGTTTACCATCTACGTAGTATGTATTATCTACTAATCGGCCGACAATTGGGAATAAAATTGGTGCGCGGCGCCCCCAATAAGTAGAATCGCCTTGCCATAAGTATTCAGTGTTATCTTCTTTTAAGCGAACGCTTTGTAATTCTGCACCTTTGTCAGAAATGGAAACGACCACTTTTTCATTTTGAATTGTTGCTGTCATGAAGTGAAACCTCCTAAAACTTTCATATGTTTTATTATACGTTGTCTAAAAGAAAAAAGGTAGTTAATGAGAGGAATCTATTGACGAGAGAGTGTGTATTGCGTAGAATATATTCTTGTTGCTTAAAAAACGAATAACGTGGTTCGAAACCATCCCACGTAAAAAAACTAAGGAGATTTTGTCATGAATATAAGAACATTAGTCGGTAATGGTATTTTAGCGGCATTATATATTGCTGTTTCTATGCTTATTCAGCCATTTGGCTTTACGAGTGTACAGTTTCGTATTTCAGAGATGTTTAATCATCTTGTTGTATTTAATAAGAAAGCAATTTACGGAATTGTATTAGGTGTATTTTTAACAAATCTCTTTTTCTCACCTATGATCGCTTACGATTTAGTATTTGGAGTAGGGCAATCTATTCTTGCATTAGTTGCAACGATTATTTCTATGCGATTTATTAAAGGTGTTTGGGCTCGTATGATTTTTAATACAGTTATTTTTACAATTACAATGTTTATGATTGCAATTGAACTTCATCTTGCATTTGATTTACCATTTATGTTGACTTGGTTAACATGTGCCGTCGGTGAATTTGTTGTCATGGCAATTGGTATGCCTGTAATGTACTGGATTAATAAACGAGTACAATTTGAAAGATTTATGCAATAGATGAAAGAGCTATTCCTATAGGGGTAGCTCTTTTTGTATGTAATCATATTGAATATAATGCTGTGACTCTTGATACAATATAATAAAATAAAGTGAGGCTTTCATTAGCTGACTACATATAAGAAGTCTTATATAAGGGGAATCTAGTATGAAATATAAAATTCATTGGTTGTATAAAACAAAGAGCGGATTGCAGACGGAATTAACGACAGATTATATGAACATAGAAGATGTATTGCAATTTGCAGAGGATTTCGAGAAAACAGGAAGAGTGAAAGAACTATCATTTTATGATGAAATGGATGCAGAATGGTCATTAAAGGAAATGAAAAAGCTGAGTAAACAAGTGGAGGAAGAGCCCCAAGAAATCCTCGTTTATTTTGATGGCGGTTATGATGTACAGACGAAAGAAGCTGGAGTAGGTATATGTGTATACTATAAAAAAGGAAATACAAAATACCGAATTCGCCGTAATGCATATATAGAAGGTATATATGATAATAATGAAGCGGAATATGCATCATTACTATATGGCATGAATATACTCGAGGAATTCGGAATTAAGTATGAAGCAGTTACACTTCGCGGCGATTCTCAAGTTGTACTGCAGCAATTGGCTGGAGAATGGCCTTGTTATGATGAGCATTTAAATCATTACTTAGATCAAATTGAACAAAAAGCGAAGCAAATGAAATTAAAACTTGTATGTGAGCCGATATCTAGAAAACAAAATAAAGAAGCGCATCAATTAGCTACGCAAGCATTAGAAGGAACAGTCATTGATAGTCATAAAGAAATAACCGAATAGAGAGGTGCAAAGGTGGATAAAAAGCAACTCATTACAGAGGTAAATGACTTATTAGAAACGTATTGTGAAGGATGTTTCTTGCGAGAACATAATCGAAAGACAAATAGTAAGCATTACGCTCATTCATTTTGTATACGACAATGTACAGTTGGAGAAACATTGAAAAAGTATGGGGAACAGTTATCATGAAAAACATCCAGAGAAAATTCTCTGGATGTTTTTTAGTGTCTTGCTTCATTTAATTGATGCTCGCATTTACTTAATTTCTTTTCCTCATTCATTAAAAATGGCTCATCTAAATCTGTCGCAACAGATTTCATAATTTCAAGCTGAGAGCGAGCGGCTTCTACAGCAGTAGTCGCATGCTCTAATGTATCTGGATCCATTGAAATTGTCGCTGACCCTACCATTTTTTGTGCTGTTTCTACACGGAATTTCACTTCTTCAAAATCATTTACTTCTGATCCCATTATTACTTCCTCCTTTGTATATTGCGCATTTCACATAGTTTTTGCTCTGTAAAACGGAAATATACAAAGGAATAACAAAGGAGGTTACCAAGTAAGGTAACCTCCTGTTATATGTTGGATTAAAGTTTTACTACGTTAGCAGCTTGAGGTCCGCGGTTTCCTTCAGTGATATCGAAAGATACTTCTTGACCTTCTTCTAAAGCTTTGTAGCCGTCACCTTGAATAGCAGAGAAATGTACGAATACATCGTCAGCGCCTTCCATTTCGATAAATCCAAAACCTTTTTCGTTGTTAAACCATTTTACTTTTCCTTGCATGTTACAATTCCTCCTAAAAACATTTGCTTTTTTCATTTAGTGAAATTCATTTGAAAGATAATATAAACTAAAAATGCTATAATCTTGAATATTCTGCTAAATGATTAATTTAAATATACACGAATTGGTAGAAATTAGTCAAGTAAGCGATTTTATTTTTTTGTATTTTTAAATAATTTTTCAGCCGAATTTTTAAATAGGTATAGGACAGGCCGAGTATGTAATATTCTTAATTGAATGCTATACATAATGAGGTGAAAGAAAGAATGAATGAATGAGTCTTATTTATTAGATAATGAAGGAATGAGAACGAGAACTGACATACCAAATTGGGTTGCAAAAGAATTTCAAAATTTTTCGAGTGTCGTGCTAGAACCAACTTTCCCATGTTATTTCGGCTTAACAGCTTTGAAAAAGAATGAACTTCGTTATTCATTTCTCTCTCATAATGATTGGAGTCATTTGCCACATACAATGTTATCTTTTTTAGAGTTAATGAAAGAGCGCCCAATTGTAAGAAGAGGATTCTTTCTTTTTGTGGAACCGGAATGTGAGGAACAATCACTGGAATATTATCGTGATTACTTTTGGAAAGTACTACAATATTTACATGAAAACGATGACCAAACATGGCCGAAGCAAATTCCTGAAGACCCAGACCATTACTTATGGGAATTTTCATTTGGTGGTGAACCGATATTCGCATTTGGAAATGCGCCAGCTTATAAACAACGAAAAACTAGGCATTTAGGAAATTCTCTCGTTATTGGATTTCAACCGCGTACCATCTTTGATGGATTAGAAGGGGATCGCCCTAAAGGAGCATATTCAAGACAAACGGTCCGAGATCGAGTTGAAAAGTGGGATCAGCTGCCGAAACACCCTAACATTAGTCATTATGGTGATCCAGATCATCGCGAATGGAAACAATACTTCATAGGAGACGATGTAGAGCCGATAAAAGGAAAATGTCCTTTTCTTCATAAGTTAGAAAAGTAAGAGCCATCATCCAGATGGCTCTTTTGCATATTTTGGATAAAAAAGGGTATTTTAGTAGTAAATATTTTGATGAAAGCTAGTCTATTTTTAATCATTACATCATTACTTAATAGTAAAGGAAGTAGAAAGGATAGAGCGATGTTTGGAGCGATTATACAACAAATTGTATTAGGTATTTCATTAGCTGCGCCAGTAGGTCCGATTAATATTGAAATGTTAAAACGAGGAATTGAACGAGGTTTTTGGCATGCATGGGTTGTTGGAATTGGTGGAATGACTGCAGATATTTTGTTTATGCTTCTCATTTATTTCGGTTTATCTTCTGTGTTTATGTATACATATGTACAAGCTTTTATGTATTGCACAGGGTTTTTCTTATTATTTTATTTAGGATTTCAAAGTGTAAAACAAGGAATTTCCCACTCGAATATGGAATATAAAAAGGAAGAGGTAGGTGGCCTTAAACAATCGTTTATGGCAGGTTTTTTAATTGCGATATCCAATCCATTAAATCTTGTTTTTTGGTTTGGTATATACGGAAGTACACTTAGCTCATTGCTTACGAAGGTAACGAAACAAGAAGCCTTTTTATACAGTCTTTGTATTATCGTTGGCATTATTTTATGGAATTTAAATATTGCTTTTTCTGTCCATTTTGGCAGAACTTTATTAAAGCAAAAAGCACTTGGCTATATAACAGCCGGAGCCGGTATTATTTTAGTAGGATATTCTATCCATTTTGCATACAAAGCTTTACAGTTGTTCACATAAGATTGAAGGGGAGATTTTTATGTATCGAACCACTATTGACGGAAAAGAAATTATTATTACGTTAGCACCCAAAATCCGAAAAGAAATTACTGATAGGAATCCACTATATGAAGCGGTATTTCATAATGCAGCAAGATTACTGCAAACAAAGCAACCAACGTTTGCGCTAAATCATGAAATATTTGGGCTCATTATTGGAGAGGTACAAAGAGGAGAAGTAACAGTGTTTGCGGTGGAACATATTATTCCAAAGCAAAATATATTTGGATCGAACAATTTTTTCTCGACAATAGAGCAGCAGGCAAATTTGTAAAGTGAATAGAATAAAATAAAAAATAGAAGAAATAGTCGTAACGATATGTTGCGGCTGTTTTTTTGGAAAAGGGGGAAGGAAGATGAAGAGAGTGGGGAAAGAGTTCTTTTTACAACATGATATCGTTATTATGTATAGTATTTTATTTATTTTCATCATTATTTTAAAAATGCAATTTTTCACATGGATCGGTATGTTCGCGTGTTTGTTTGGGATTGTTTTTTATACGCTTAACGAATATATGACACATCGGTTTTTATTCCATTTAAAGCCACCTAAAAACGTATTTTTATTAAAAATGTTAAGAAGATTACATTATGATCATCATGTATATCCAGATGATTTAAAACTATTGTTTTTGCCTGTATGGTTTAGTATACCTAGCTTTACTATATATTTACTTATAGCATATGGTATAACAAAAAGTGCTACTATTACACTTTCATTCGGAATTGGAATGATTATCATGCTTCTCGTTTATGAATGGAAACATTATATTGCACATAAGCCGATTCGTCCGTTCACTAAGTTTGGAAGATGGCTAAAAAAACAGCACATATTACACCATTATAAAAATGAAAAGTTTTGGTTTGGTGTTTCAAATCCAGTATTCGATTTCATATTTGGAACGCTTAAAGATGGGAAAGACGTTGAATTAAGCGAAACAGCTCGTAATTTAGAAAAAGAGAAAAAGACAGAAGTAGTGCGATAAGCACTACTTTTTTTATTTGGAAATTTGCCGGGTGGTAAAACTCCCGCCTCACAATCCGGCAAATATGAGGAAGTTAGATGGAAGATAACTTCCTGTAAAGCTTGACTGGTAAGGAATTGAAGTGCGTAATTTTTATGTTGAAAAAGTATATTAAAAACTTAGGAGAAATTGGCGAAAAATGTCTATCGAAAAATCTTTGCAGGAATGTATGGATTGTCTAAAATAGAAATAAGTTTCTGAATATTTATAAAATTTAGTCTTTAGGTATACAAGGGGGAATTGTATTTTCAGTAAGAGAGGGGAATGGGAATGAAAAGAGATGATACGTCAGCACGTAAGTTACAAAATGAAGTGAATTATACAGAGGTTGTTCAGTCAGAAGAATTTCAATTGCTATTAAATACGAAAAAGAAGTTTATCGTTCCGATGAGTATTTTCTTTTTAAGCTTTTTTATTGCATTACCTATTTTAACATCGTATTCAAAGGTGCTCAATACACCAGCATTTGGGGATGTTACGTGGGCATGGGTGTTTGCATTTGCGCAATTTATCATGACGTGGTCATTATGTATGATTTATAGCAAAAAAGCAGAATCCTTTGATAAAATCTCGCAAAAAATTCTACAAGATATGCAAAAAGGGAGGGGCTAACTTTGAATGTAACCGCTTTTGCATTATTTTTAATCATCGTTCTTGGTACACTCGTCATAACTTATTTTGCATCGAAGAAAACGAAAAATGCGAGTGAGTTTTATACAGCTGGAGGGGGATTAACTGGTTGGCAAAATGGTCTGGCCATTGCGGGAGATTATATGTCTGCTGCGTCTTTTCTTGGTATAGCCGGAGCCATCGCATTAACTGGTTTTGATGGGTTCTTTTATAGTATCGGCTTTTTAGTTGCTTATTTAGTTGTTCTATACCTTGTTGCAGAACCGCTTAGAAATTTAGGGAAGTACACGTTAGCGGATATGATTGCGGCGCGTTTTGATGCGAAAAAAGTTCGCGGCGTTGCAGCGCTTAATACAATGACGATTTCGATTTTTTATATGATTGCACAATTAGTTGGGGCTGGTGCACTTATTAAATTATTATTAGGGATCGAATATACGACATCCGTTTTAATCGTTGGTACATTAATGACAGTGTACGTTATTTTTGGCGGAATGACTGCGACGAGCTGGGTACAAATTGTTAAGGCTGTATTACTTATGGCTGGTACATTTATTATTTCTGTTATCGTTTTCTCAAAATTTAATTTTAGTGTGACTGAAATGTTCGCGCAAATGAAAACAGCTACGCCATTAAAAGATTCATTTTTAAATCCAGGGGTAAAGTATAAGGATGGTCTTGATACACTGTCTTTAAATTTAGGACTAGTTCTTGGTACTGCCGGATTACCACATATTCTTGTTCGCTTTTTTACAGTACGTGATGCAAAAACGGCACGGCAATCTGTTGTGTACGCTACGTGGTTAATTGGCGCATTTTATATTATGACAATCTTCTTAGGATTTGGGGCAGCAGCATTTGTAGGAAATGAGGCAATTATGAAAGCAAACCCTGCTGGTAATATGGCAGCACCTTTATTAGCTAAAGCGTTAGGTGGAGATTTCTTATTTGCTTTCGTATCAGCAATTGCCTTTGCAACTATTTTAGCTGTAGTGGCAGGCCTTGTATTAACAGCAGCATCAGCATTTGCACATGATTTTTATAATGAAATTATTCGCAAGGGGAAATCAACGGAAAAAGAGCAAGTGTCAATGGCTCGCTATGCGTCTATTGGGGTAGCGGTATTATCCATTATACTAGCGTTATTTGCTCAAACGTTGAACGTAGCATTTTTAGTTTCATTAGCATTTGCAGTTGCAGCGAGTGCAAATCTACCAGTTATATTATTCACAATATATTGGAAGCGCTTCAATACAACAGGTGCCATTTCGGGTATGGTCGTTGGTCTTGTATCAGCAATTGTTCTCGTAGCCTTAAGTCCAAATGTTTGGAACCCTGTAGCTGGAAAAGCTATATTTGTTGGGGAAGCGATATTCCCATATACGACACCTGGAATTATTTCAATTCCGCTTGGATTCCTTGCAGCATATTTAGGAACCGTGTTATCTAGTAAGAAAGAAGATGCTGCGAAATTTGATGAGATTCTTGTGAAATCTAATACAGGTCATGGTGTTAGTGATGCATCGTCACATTAAAAAGAGAAGGGCTTTTCGATATATAAGAAAAGCTCTTTTTTTCTTGTAAATATTACTGTATTGTAAGTAGGATTTTGTCTTAATTTTGTGGAATGAAAATAAGTAGGGAGAAAATTAAATCATCATGGCACCAGCACAGCTTTTGTGAAAAATAAGTTGTTATGGAAGGTGGAAGAAATGATGAAAACGAAACAGACTGATGAATTATTAGCAAAAGATGAGCAATATGTTTGGCACGGAATGCGTCCCTTTAGTCCAAATAGTACAATGGTAGGGGCAAAAGCAGAAGGGTGCTGGGTTGAAGATATAGAAGGGAAAAGATATTTAGATGGTATGAGTGGTCTTTGGTGTGTGAATAGTGGATATGGCAGAAAAGAGCTCGCAGAGGCGGCTTATAAGCAATTACAAACATTATCATACTTTCCAATGTCACAATCGCATGAACCGGCTATAAAGCTTGCAGAAAAATTAAATGAGTGGCTTGGAGGAGAGTATGTTATTTTCTTCTCTAATAGTGGCTCGGAAGCGAACGAAACAGCTTTTAAAATAGCAAGACAATACTATGCTCAAAAAGGTGAACCGCATCGTTATAAATTTATGTCACGTTACCGCGGGTATCATGGAAATACAATGGCAACGATGGCAGCGACTGGACAAGCACAGCGTAGATATCAATATGAGCCATTTGCTTCAGGATTTTTACATGTAACGCCGCCAGATTGTTATCGTATGCCTGGAATAGAAAGAGAGAATATTTATGATGTAGAATGTGTAAAAGAAGTAGATCGCGTTATGACATGGGAATTAAGTGAAACGATTGCAGCTTTTATTATGGAACCAATTATTACGGGCGGAGGCATTTTAATGCCGCCACAAGACTATATGAAAGCTGTTCATGAAACGTGTCAAAAACACGGTGCCTTGCTCATTAGTGATGAAGTGATTTGCGGTTTCGGACGTACAGGAAAAGCATTTGGATTTATGAATTATGACGTTCAGCCAGATATTATTACGATGGCAAAAGGGATTACGAGCGCATATTTACCGTTATCAGCGACAGCTGTGAAAAAAGAAATATATGAAGCATTTAAAGGGAAGGGAGAATATGAATTCTTCCGTCATATTAATACATTTGGTGGAAATCCTGCAGCTTGTGCATTAGCGCTTAAAAACTTAGAGATTATGGAAAATGAAAATTTAATTGAGCGATCTGCACAAATGGGCTCGCTTTTATTAGAGCAATTAAAAGAAGAAATTGGAGAGCATCCACTTGTTGGGAATATTAGAGGGAAAGGTCTACTAGTTGGAATCGAACTAGTAAATGATAAAGAGACGAAAGAACCAATTGATAACGACAAAATTGCAAGTGTTGTAAATGCTTGTAAAGAAAAAGGTTTAATTATTGGACGAAACGGCATGACAACAGCAGGATATAATAACGTCTTAACATTAGCACCACCACTTGTTATTTCAAGTGAAGAAATTGCCTTTGTTGTTGGAACGTTGAAGACGGCGATGGAACGTATTTAATGAATCGAGCGAGCTGTAATATACAGCTCGCTTTTGTTTATTATGTGAAATATGATAAATTTTCAAAGGGAGGGAACTTTTATGAAGAAATATGACCCTAGTCAACATTATCACATCGGGTATTATGAAGATGGATACGATTTAGAAGTGACGGCGTACAAAAGAATAAATGAACCAGTTTGGGACGCTTATATTCCGCACTATGAGGTAGACAATTTTTATAAGAAAGTGGAGAAAATGAAGCTAGGTGAATATATAGATGATTATGGCATTATGGTGTATTCATTTAGTAATGATATGGACGATGAAGAAGCACGAATTATTTTTGAAAAATGGTTAAAAACGAATAAAATTGTTTAAAGATAAAACGAAAAAGGAGATTGCTATCTTATAAGATAGCAATCTCCTTTTTTATTAAACTTATTTACTTGCTTTCATTGCTTTATCTTTTGCACCAAAAGTGTATTTTAACATTGGTGGTGTAATCATTGTAGTTAAAATAACGACAATAACGATAGCTGTAAAGTAATCTTGTGCTAGTAGACCTGAAGAAAGTCCTGTTCCTGCGATGATAAGTGCAACTTCACCACGAGAAACCATTCCAGCACCGATAATTGCAGAAGACTTAGCGTCAAATCCAGTCATTCGTGCACCAAATCCACAACCAATTAGTTTCGTTAATACAGCGATTACTGTTAATGCTAGGATGAACCAAATTTGATTGCCAATACCGTCAAATGTAATATTCATACCGATACTAACGAAGAATACTGGAACGAACATAGCGTAAGCGATTGGTTCTACTTTCTTTTCTACTTCATGTTTGTAGTTCGTTTGAGAAATAGCGATACCAGCGGCGAAAGCACCGATAATACCAGCAATTCCTAATAGTTCGCCGAAATATGCGAATGAGAAACAGATGATAAGAGCCGCGCTCACGATAGACTCAGATACGCGTAGTGGTGATAACCAGCGCATAATCGCAGGAACACCTTTCCATCCGATTAAAATAATAGAAGCGAAGAATACAACTTTCTTCAAGATAACCATTGTTAAGTTAACATCGTCTGTACCTAAGAAGCTCATTGCAAATGCTAATAAAATAACAACAAGAATGTCATCAAATACAGCCGCGCCAAGCATAGTTGTACTTTCACGTGTTTTCATCTTTCCTAAATCACGAAGTGTTTGTACGGAAATACTAACACTTGTCGCACATAGAAGTAATCCTAAAAATACAGCATTTCCTTGTTCCATTCCCATAACAAGACCAGAAACGTAACCACCTACGAATGGTAGAATGATACCTCCAAGTGCAACAGCTAAAGAAGAATTACGATTTGCATTTAATTCCTCTAAGTCTGTTTCAAGTCCTGCCATAAACATTAAAAGAATAACACCGACATTACTTAATTGTGTTAGAAGCTCTGAATTTTCAATCCAACCTAATATAGCTGGACCGATAACGATACCGACAATTAATTTACCGAGTACAGAAGGTTGACCTAGTCTAACACTAAGGTCACCAGCAAGCTTTGTACTTAATAAAATAAGTGCAATTTGAAAGAAAAATTCGAAATCCATCGGATCCTCTCCTCATCATTTTTATTTTTATCATACGATTTCTCGGAATTTGCCTAATGAAAATATGTAAAACCCATCAAACAAAGGGTCTGATTACAAGTTCTTTTGAACTCGTAATTTGAACCTGTAATTAATATATAATAAAATGTATGAAAAATCAATGAAAAAATAGCAGATTTTCATGATAGGATTCGATTTAGGTATGGAGGGAATCACTATATAATAAGAAGAAATAAGGCTACATTTTTTATGAATTGGAGAAGGGTATATGTTATTAAATAAACGCTTTACAATTGGAGAAATGGCAAAAATGCATAATATAGCGGAATCAACTTTACGCTATTATGATGAGAAGGGAATTTTTCATCCGTCCATTGTGGACCCACAAACAAATTATCGCTATTACACAATCGACCAATTTTCACTATTAGATACGATTAAGTTTTTACGCCAATTAAATATTCCATTAAAGGAAATTAAGAAATACATTGATGAAAGAAATCCAGTATATGCACTCAATTTACTGGAAAAACAACAAGAAATGATGTTGAAAAAACAAAGAGAAATTGAGTATGCTTTGGCGAAAATGGAACATAGAATTCATTTAATTAAGGAAGCGACAAAAGCAAAAGCTGAACAAATGGTAATTAAAGAGATTCCGCAGAGGAAAATTACAGCCATTGCGGTTGCCCCGAATACGACGGATGATATGTTTGAGTACTATATTCATTCGTTGCAAAAAAATATGAAGCAAATGGATGATAGCTTATTTTCTGGAGATATCGGTGTAACGGTGGCAAAAAAAGGATTAATGCAAAATGAGTTTCAAGCGTATAGCAGTGTTTTTATTTTGTTGGATTACATGCCTTTTCAAATACATAGTTCAGAGGAAATTAAAGAAGGCATGTTTGCCTGTGTATACCATCATGGACCATATGAAGAAACGGATGAAACATATAAGAAGGTAATGAAATATATTGATCAAGAAGGATACGAAGTAAGTGGAGATGCGATTGAGATTGCATTAATTGATTGGTCTGTAACAGACAATCCAGAGGAACAAGTAACAGAAATTCAAATTCCTATAATGAAAAAACAAAGCAAAAAGCTGTAGGGCTTGCACCATTACAAATTGACATGAAACATGATAATTAAGTAACCTATTTTTCAAATTCTCTATTGACCTTCAAGTTACTTTAAGGTTTAAACTGTGAACAGAGCATTGAAAAAAGGAGCATTTATATGATGGAAACAACAGAAAAGTTAAGAGAAAAACCGATAAAAAGTTTATTTATATCTTATTTAATACCAGCCGTTCTTGGAATGGTATTAATGTCAGTTAATATTGTAATTGATGCGGTAATGATTAGTCGGGGAGTTGGAGCAAACGGATTAGCAGGAGTAAACGTGGCTATTCCAGCCTTTTCAATTTTCTTCTCTATTTCATTATGGATTGGAATGGGCGGGGCAACGTTATATTCCATTGCATTAGGTGAAAATAAAATAGAAAGAGCAAGGTCTATTTTTACGCAATCCATGACGGTAGCAGTAATGATCGTAGGTGTGTTAGCAGCGATCTGCTTATGGAGAATAGAAGATTTAGCATACTTATTCGGTGCAAATGAAGTGATTTTACCGTATGCGTTAGACTATTTACACGTGTTATTAACATTTGGAATGATATACGTGTTAGAAAATATTTTAAGTACATTTATACGAAATGATGGAAATCCTAATTTAGCAATGGCAGGTCTAGTTGTAACGGCTGTATTAAATATAGTGTTTGACTATATCTTTATTTTCATCTTTGGATGGGGCGTAACAGGTGCTGCTTCAGCGACTATTCTTTCGGCAGCGATTGGTTTCCTTGTATTATTAACGCACTTCTTTAGAAAAAGTAGTATTTTAAAGTGGACGAAATTTCACTTTGAATGGGATACAGTTAAACAAATTATGATAATCGGTTTCCCGAGCTTTACAGCAGAAAGTACCGTAGCCATTGTAACGATTGGTTTTAATATCGCATTCGTTCAATATGCAGGAGAAGTTGGAGTCGCTTCCTATGCGATGGTGAATAGTATTCATGCGATGACATTACTACTATTCTTCGGTGTTGGAGCAGCATTACAACCGATTGCTAGTTTCCATTACGGCGCAAATTTATCAGAGAGATTGCGTGAAGGATTAAAGTTCGCTGTTAAAATTGCGGTAGTGCTCGGTGGTATTGCAATAATTGTCGGATTATTCTTCGGGAAATATATTATTGGTCTATTTGATGTCCAATCTCCAGAGCTACTGGAGTTAACATTAACGGGTATTAGCTTGTTCTTTATCCAATATGTATTTTTAGGCTATAACATTGTGTATGGAGAGTACTTCCAATCAGTGCGACAAACGACAAAATCAGTGCTGATTATAATGAGCCGAGGGTTACTATTTATTATTCCATTATTATGGATTATGCCAAAAATATTTGGAATAAATGGAATTTGGCTTGTTATGCCAGTAGCTGAAGTATTGACAGCAATTATCGTATTTACGATGAATCGTATGAAACATCCTGTTCCATTAAATATGGCGGGAGAGAAAGAAGCGATATAATGAAGAAAATCCCCTTAAGAAATTAAGGGGATTTTCTATTCTTTTAAACTAATCGCAAAAGATCCATCTGTTTCTTGAACAGACGCAAAAGCAACGCTTTTAATATTAGTGATGCCCTTTTCTTTTAATTCTTTATATAACCATTTTTCGTCTTTATGAATTAACTTTAAGTTATCGTATTGAATTTGCGAATCAACGATAAGGGCAATTGGTAATCCGGCATACGTAACATCTATGTTCAAATCTTTTGGAGTTAATGGTACAAGCTCACGCTTTGGTAAAATACTAATGGCTCCGTTTGCTTCTAAAATAGCGTATTCAATTTCGTGAACACTTGGATATCCTGCGACGCGAAGGTTAGAAAGTAGTTCAGCAATTGGATATCTACTTTTTTGTAAGTTCTCAAAAATAATGTCACCATGTTTAATTAAAATGATAGGATGTCCGAGAATGAAACGATTTAATTTGTTTAGTAAGCTTAATTTTGTAAGAAGCAAATGCAAACATGTAATAACGACCATACCGAGAAAGGCTTGCAAAGCACCAGAGACTGGTATGGCCTGAAAAGCTAAATAAGATAAAAAGATAATAGCACCAAAATCATGAGGAGTTAGTTGTGCTAAAGCAGATTTACCGAGCATCTTAAGTGATAGTAAAAATAAGATAAAAAAGAACGATACGTTACATAAAAAGAGAAGCAATAGAGACACTCCTTCGTGCAAAGTTGTACTTACTGTTCCCGAAAGAAATATAAATATTACTTTTCAGAGGATAAATTAGGGTGAATTGGAATTTGTCTGTATACAAACAAATAAATGGATATTATCATGAAAGAAGCAAAGAACATAGGAGTATATGGATATGAGAAAGAAGAAAATAATTAAGTATATGATAGGAATTATAATGGTTTGTGCCGTTTATGCGGGATTTTTACAATATAACATTTATAAGCATGGGCAAATGAATGCTACCTACGATGCGGATTATATAATTGTATTAGGCTCGAAAGTAAACGGAACGAAACCATCGTACTCATTGCAATATCGTATTGATAAAGCAGCTGAGTATTTACAATCACATGAGAAAGCAATTGCTATTGTGTCTGGAGGGAAAGGAAAAGGAGAAGATATTTCAGAAGCATTAGCAATGAAAAATGGATTAATGAAACTAAAAATTGCAGAAGACCGCATTATTATGGAAGATAAATCAACAAGTACAGATGAGAATATTAAATTCTCAAAACCGTTAATTCCAGACAATATGAAAAAAGGAATGATCGTAACAAACGATTTCCATATGTTTAGAGCGAAAAAAATAGCAGCCAAGCAAGGTTTACAATTAGAAGGTCTTCCGGCTGAAACACCGAAGCGAATTGTCATTCCATCGAATATACGAGAGTATTTAGCCATTACGCAATATTGGTTTATGAATCGAATATAGAGAAAAGTAATCCCGTCTGGAAGTCCAGTCGGGATTATTTTTGATGAAAATCTTACAAATATGTCATGTTCATGAAAGGTAAAGCGATAGTTTCTAGAATCGATTCCTGACATAATGAAGATAACAAAAACTATTTAGAGGTGAATCGGATGAAAGGAAATAATATATTATCTTCACTATGTTACTTTAGTATCTTTTTTGCACCATTTTTACTGCCCATTATCGTCTACTTCGTTGCGGAGGATGAAGTGAAATACCACGCGAAAAAAGCATTTTGGTCACATATTTTCCCGTATGCGGTTTTATTTGGTGGATTAGCAGTATCCGGCATATATGGTTTAAGCTTCAATCAATCTGATGGTGCTGGAATTGGAATGATGATCACATATGCAGTATTCATTCTTGTAGGGATTTATTACTTCATTTGGAATATCGTAAAAGGTATTAAAGTTTTGAAAACAACGTAATAAGACAAGAAATAATTTGATGTAAACCTGTCGGTATTTGTTGATAAGTCGATATATTTGAAAAATCGTTGATATAATGCAAGGAATCGTCGATATAATTTCATTTACCGTACTAATAGACGTTTTAAAAAAGAGCAATTCAAAAAGAATTGCTCTTTTTGTGCTTATAAGTTGTGAATATTAAAAAAGATATGTTAATTTTTCATTATGAAGAGAAAAAAGGAGTGTTTTTCATGAATGAGATCATACATAAAATGGAGCAACACGTTTCAGTTCGTAAATATAAAGAAGAATCAATTCCGAAAGATGTAGTAGAAAGAATGGTGCAAGCTGCGCAGCATGCTGCTTCCTCGCATTTTGTACAGGCGTATTCTGTTATATATGTAACAGATCAAGACCTAAAGGTTAAACTAGCAGAGCTATCCGGAAATCGTCACGTGAAAGACTGCGTAGCATTCTTTGTTTGTTGTGCAGATTTAAAACGACTTGAAATGGCGTGTGAACAGCATGGTACAGAGATTAAGCATGAAGGAGTAGAAGACTTTATCGTTGCGACGGTAGATGCTTCACTGTTCGCGCAAAACTTAGCGTTAGCAGCAGAATCGTTAGGATACGGTATTTGTTATATTGGTGGTATTCGTAATAACCCGAGAGAAGTAAGTGAATTGCTTCATTTACCAGATAAAGTATATCCTATATTCGGAATGACAGTTGGTGTACCAGATGAAAATCATGGAGTGAAACCGCGTTTACCAGTAGCAGCAATTCTTCATGAAAATGGGTATGATGAAAAGAAATATGATGAATTATTAAACGAATACGATGAAACGATGAGCTCGTATTACAAAGAAAGATCAGCAAACAAGAAAAACGTGACATGGACGGAATCAATGAGTTCGTTTATGGCTAAAGAAAAAAGAATGCATATGAAAGAGTTTTTAAGTGAAAAAGGATTTAATAAGAAATGAGAAAAAAGGCAGACCTGCATGCAGGTCTGCCTTTTTTGGAGGAGAAATATGATTGTCTCCGAATAAGTATAGGAGGGAGGAGATAATATGAAAAAAGCTTTAATCTTTTTATTCGATGGATTTGCAAAATTTGAAGTGAATATAGCGAGTTTATTTTTAATAAGTAAGGAATTCGAAATAATAACAGCATCGGTAGACGGAAAAACAGTTACAGGAGAAGGTGGTTTTTTATGTCAACCACATGTCTCTATCAAACATGTTGAAGTAGCAGATTATGAAGTGTTTATTGTACCAGGAGGACATATTTTTGATCATTTAGAAAATGAACAATTGTTATCGATCGTGAATGAATTACATAAGCAGAATAAATGGATAGCGGGTATTTGTGCAGGAACAGCTTTACTACATGCAGCAGGCGTGCTTAATAAGAAGAAATTCTCAACATCATTAACACCAGATGAAAAACAATTAGCGCATTTACATGAATGGGAATATAAACAAAATAAAGATGTAACCGTTGATGGGAAAATCATAACCGCGGTAGGATCTGCGTACGTGGAATTTGCTGCTGAAATAATGAAGCAGCTCAATTTATTTAACGAAGCTGAAGTGAAGGAGAACTTGCAATACTTTAAAAATGTAACAGAGCTTTGTGATGAAACGTTAGTTTAAGTGAAGATAACAAGCGGCATAATAGCCGCTTGTTATCGTTTAAATCTATGAGTTTTTGTACAATTTCAAGCATCTATTGTCTTGAAAAGTTTACTTATAATAAATGCAAACTTTGAATAAGAAGATACATACCTGTACAACTCAAAAGGATGTACGTAAATATTTTAAAAATCCGTTGATTAAGCCATTTGAAAATAATTTGACCTATATACAAACCTAAAAAAACAATTGGGATTGCATAAAAACTTGATTGCCAAATTGTTTTGTTTGTGCCAGTAAAGAGTATTTGAGTTAGTAGACTAATGAAATATATAAATAGATAAAAAGCTAAAGTAGTTGCTCTCAACTTTTCTTTTTTCGTATCAGTTCCTGTAAAGTACAGTAACAGGGGAGGTCCGGGCATACCTATACTTGTCGTTAAAAGACCGGATAATCCACCGACTAAGAAATCTCTAGATTTTGTTGATTTAATTTTAAAGTTGCATATTAGCATCAACGTTAATAGTAAGAGAAGGATGCTAATTGCTAATTTAAATGTGTTGATGTTAATGGAAGTGAAAATGATAATACCAAAAGGAACACCAATTATACTTCCGAAAATTAATCTTTTCAGTAGAATAAAATCAATGTCCATTCTTATTTTCCAGATGAGTGATATAGAAATAATTAATGATAAAATGATATTTATTTGTATAGCTTCTTGTGGTAGAAATAGCATGAGTAAGAAAGGTGTTGCCATAATAGAAAAGCCAAAACCTGTACTTGTTTGTAAAATAGAAGCTACTAATATAATACATATGAAAGTGAATATAATCTCCAAAATAGTCCTCCTACATAATTAGGTCCAATACATATTTTAACATAAAGTGAAACTTTAATCAGTGGGGCTTACTGTCCTTTAAAACGGGAAAAAAGCGGCTAAATAGCCGCTTTTTTCTCGCATTTAATATTCCAATGATGACCCTGTAGCCTTAAAATATTTTTCTCGTGAAGGCGTCATTACCCGGATTGCTAATAAACAGGAAAGGAAAAGAATGAGTAATGAGCTGCTTATTACAGTGATTTGAACGGAAAGAAATTGTGCGGATGCCCCAATTGCTAAAATGAAAAAGATTTGGATGAAATTTTTTATGGAATCAAATACGCTATCAATACGTCCCATCATATGTACAGGGATGTTATTTTGATAAAATGTTATAAAGCCAGTACCAGCAAATGATGAAGAAATGCCAAGTAAAATGAAACCACTCGCTGCAACTATAAATGAATTTGAAAAGGCGAAAATTACATAGCCTATTGCTGTGAAAATCATACCTAATCCGATACAATGTTGAATTGGTAATCGTTTAGCAAAGAGAGAAACAAGAAATGAACCGAAAACGTAAGCAGCACCAGTTATACTAACAAGCATGCTATATTCTATATTGGATAAAAACAGTACTTGTTTTGTGAAAACAACTTCTTGTGAATCGAGTGCCATAGAGACAAGCATAGTAGCTTGAAATAAAACGAATATGAGAATAATGTAACTTTCAGTTCGAGCGAATGAAAAAACTTGTTTCCAATCATTTCGTAATGTTTGTACGAAAGTATTTGCAACTTCTTCGTTTTGCTTTGTTTGTAGTGTAATGTTTGGCAAGAAGTAAATGAGAATGGTAGAAAGTAGAAAGGAAAGTGAGTTGCAGTAAATTACAAAGGATGCTGAGTGCGTGGTGAGAAGTATTCCGGCAAGAGCTGGACCGATAATGAAAGCTCCGTTTGTAAATAAGCTATTCCAAGCGTTAAATTGAGCGCGTTCTTCAGCTCGTATGAGCATCGTTTTATAAGTGAATGAAGCTGGATCGAAAAATGATGTAGCGATGCGAGTTAAAAAGATAAAAATATAAATGGCCCAAATAGAATCAAATAGTGGAATACAGCCAATAAGAGCTGCCCGAATTATATCTGTGATGAGCATAATGGACCGTTTGTTTAATCGATCTACTATACTACCAGACCATATTTTTGTAACAACGGTGGCAATTGGACCTACAATCCATAATCCTGCTACAGCAGCAGGGGAGTTTGTGCTATTTAACACCATTAAGTTTAGGGCGATGAGATACATAAAATCACCTAAACGAGAAATTCCTGTTCCCGACAATAATAATAATTTATTTTTCATAAGCAGTTGGACCTTTCTTTCATTGTTTTTTAATCCTGCAGGAAATAGCGTATTCCTCTTCGGAGTTTGATTGACGAGCGGTTTTGTTTTCCCAGCGTAATAAAACTTGTGTAACTTCCCAAGTAAGCTGTTGTAATTCCTCTGGAGTTAAAAATAAATGAGATACAATATGACTGCCTGTATTCGTTCCTTCTGTGCCGCTTTCTTCAATATAGAAATGAGCAGATTTTGCCTTGTAATATTTTTCAATAATTCCTCGTTTTTCTTTCGTGTCTACTAATTCAAGTAACCCTCCATCATATAAAATTTGAACGTGATAATGAACGCTACCAGCAGATTTATTTAGTTTAGTAGCTACTTGTTTTGCAGTGAGTGCCTCGTCTTTTAAAAGGTGAAGAATTTGAATGCGAGTTGCATTAGAAATGAGCTTCTGCTGCTCAGCTGAAATAGTAAGTCTATCGTCAAACATTATGATATCTCCTTTCTTATGATCTAAATTTATTGTACATTCTAAAAAATTAGAACGTAAGGAAAATAAATCGCCTTTTTCCTTTATATTTCGACATAAAGAAAAATAGCATGTATATAAACATGCTATTAAGTGTTAGTAGATTCTTCACTCAGTTTCCCGTGATAAAACAGGTAAAGCCATATAAAACTAACAAAAATACAGCATAGAGCTAATAGGCTACCAATAATTTGCGGAGAAAGAATTTCTAAAAGCGCTCCTGTAAAAAACATGGATAACTGAATAAGAGATCCGTAAATGGAATAATGGAATGAAAAAACTTTACCCATCATATTTTCCTTCGTATAAGTTTGAAGTAATGTCGTATCAAGTGGAACGATAATTCCTCCTGCTATACGCATACAGAGCAATGTAATGATACCGATAATAAGTTGATCGGACAAAATGAATCCGAGAAAGAAAATTCCTTGTAGGAAATAGGCCCAACCGAATACTTTTTTCATTTTTTCTTCATTTTTAGATATATAAAGGTTAACGAGGAGGCTTCCAATCATAAGCCCAGCCCCTTGAATCGTATATAAAATTCCAATGTTGGTGTGGAAAATCTTTTCGGCATAGATCGTTAGAAGTAGCTGATAAGCGCCTCCGATAATACCCCATGAAATGCCGACAAGAATTAACATTAAAATGATTTTTGTTTGTAATATGTATGTGTACCCATCTTTTATATCAGTAAAAAATGCTTTTTTCTTGTTACAAGTATCATGAGAAGGGATATTCATATTATAAATAAAATAGGCTGAAATAAAGTATGACAGGCTATTTACTAAAAAAGCGAACTCAATATGTAAAGATTGTGCAATTATCCCGCCTAGAGAAGCCCCCATAATAGACATAAAACCATTAATTGTACTAGGAAGAGAGTTAGCAGTTACGAAATGATTTTGGTGTACGATAATTTTTAAGGTTGCTTGTTTAGCTGGTTCAAATAAACAAGAAAGTACGGATAAACATATGTTAGAAATGAAAATAATCTCAATTTTATATAATGCAAATAAGTAAGTGAGGACGATCATGCCTCGTAAAAAATCGGTAAAAATCAGAATCTTCTTTTTAGAAAAACGATCTACAACTCCGCCTATAAAGGGGCTAAGAAGTAGCTGTGGTAAACCTTTACTTATAAAAGTGAGTGCAAGCATAAACGAAGATTCCGTTATGCTATAGACGAATGTTACTAAAGCTACAGTATGAAACCAATCTCCAAGTACACTTAATGTTTGACCGTAAAATAGTTTTTTGAAGTTACTATTTGTTTTTAGAAGTGTGAAATAAGAAACTGACATAAAATTTAATCTTTATGTAATGATGATGCTTGAACTTGTTTTTTCCACTCGCTTAAATACACTTTCTCCGCTGTAGGAAGTCCAACAGGTAATTGTGCGATCAATTCTAAACTATTTCCGTCAGGATCGTTAAAGTATACGGCGGCATGTGCTAATTCTGGAAAAACAATCGGTTCAATTGGTTCCATTCCAAAATCTTTTCTTGCTGAAATTCCTTTTTGATTTAGCCAATGAATCGCATTTTCTAAATCATGTAAGCTTACTTGAAAGGCGATGTGTCGTAAAGAGGGATGATAATTAACTTTGTATTCTGTGCCTTCCCAAAGACCGAGCCAACTTTCGTTTTCTTTAATCCAAAAGAAAGCAATATCATCTCCTCTTTTATATAATTTCAGTCCAAGTGATTCATAAAAAGATATTGATATCTCTAAGTTACTGACAGGTAAGTGTGCTTCGTAAAGACCTTTAATCATTGTAATCCTCCTTAGTAAAACATTTCTTATTTCATAGTAAACGTTTTTTTATTAGTTGAAATCACAAAAAAGAGGGATATCACTTCATACGAAAGTATGAAAAAACAGCTCGAATATGAGCTGTTTTCGTATAGTTTTTCGTTCATTTGTTAAGGATAGGATATATTAATATCCGTATCCGCCGCCACCCCAGCAGCTACATCCGATGATGATTAGAAGGATGAATAGTACGATAAGCAAAGCAAATCCACCGCCGAAACCAGAGCAACTTCCACCATAGCTCATATGTTTTCCTCCTTTTGAGTAAGTTAATCTATATAATTCATGGACTACTATATACAGTATGTTTTTTGTATGGAAAAGGAGCCAGTCTCTTTTGTAATTAGACAAACGCCTGTATGGTTATTTTGATTGTATATTGTGCTAGGGGTATGTGAAGAAATCATTATATATTTTGCAATTTGTTCATAAAAAAACATAAAAATTGTAAAAAAAACCATTTTTATATTTTTTTATGAGAGGATTTGTACTATAATTTTACAAGTAATATTATGGGAAAAGGGAGTTTTAGTAAAGAGATGGAGATGGGAAAATTACACAATAAAATAGAAAACAAAAAGAAAGAGCTAATCCAACTTGTTGCTAGACACGGATTGGATCATGATAAAGTTTTGTTATTTAGCCGAGATTTAGATATACTTATTAATAAGTTTATGAATGTAAAAGATAAAGTACACAAATAAATAATTTGTAGTTTTTTATATTAAGATATTTTGTAAAAAAGGAGAGAAAAGTATTTGGAACATTTACAAGAAGAGTTATATAAACAAATAAAAGAAGAAAAAGGTATTGTTACAATTTTTTTAAAGAGTGGCGTTAGAATAGTAGGAGAAGTTGTTGCGATAGACAAATTTACCGTTTTAATGTTAGTTGATGGAAAACAACAGCTTATATACAAGCAGGCTATATCAACGATAATAAAATAAGACACTCATATTGAGTGTCTTTTCATTATCGTTTGCAAGCTTCCACATCAATGCCAGCAGCTAGTAATTTCTTTTCGCCATCTTGTTCAATCATTTTTTGTAATTTAGATAGGAAAGAATCAAAGTTTGTATGCTTTGCTACTTGGAATGTCATTTTATGCTCAATTGGTAGCCACGTATCAATATCAGCTTCGTTATGCTGAATTTTCACCTCAAGCTTATCAAGTGCGTTAGCTACTTTTGCCTCGTACGTTTCTTTCGCTTCAAACTCCATCCATAAATCATATAATTCCTCACCGAGAGAACCTTTTAATGTTCGTTTAATATTTAAAATGGCTTCTTGCTCATTTATTTGTTTTTGTAATTGTAATTCATGACTATTCATTGTATCAAAAGCAGGAATATCACCAGCTTCAGCTTCGACTAGGTCGTGAATAATAACCATTTTAAGTAATTTTTCAATATTTACTTTTTGATCTAAATAAGGCTCAACTAAAATGGCCATTAGAGACATGCGCCACGTATGTTCAGCAACACTTTCTTGACGTCCGTTAGAAAGCCAGCTATGTCGCATTTCATATTTTAATTTTTCTGCTAGTGCAATGACTTGTAAAATGTTATGTTCCATCGTGATCCTCCTCATATTTCCATACTATAATTGTAATATGGAAATGAAATGTGTCAGTTTTATGAGTATATTGCGATAAACAGATGATAAGCGTATAATACTTATTATATGTGAAAACGCATTATTAAAATAAAAAAATGTTTTATAAAAATGAAAAGGAAAGGGCAGGAATATGGGAGAAGAAAATCAAGGATTTGCTAGACCACAAAGAAGAAAAAGGAAGTTTGACATTTCTAGCCCAGTCGGCATTATAGTAGGTTTTGCTATAGTGATAGCGGCAATTATGATTGGCGGCGGCGGAATAAAAGCTTTTAAAAACTTTTTAGATATTTCATCTATTTTAATTGTCATAGGGGGAACTACAGCGACAATTGTTGTGGCATATCGATTTGGAGAAATAAAAAAATATACGAAAAGCATTTTTACTGTTTTACATAGAAAAGAAGAAAATTTAGAACAGTTAACGGATTTATTTGTTGATTTTTCGAAAAAGTCTAAAAAACACGGCCTACTTTCTTTAGAAGTTGATGGAGAGCAAGTAGACAATCCTTTTATTCAAAAAGGAATTCGATTAATGTTAAGTGGTTACGATGAAGATGAATTAAAAGAAGTGTTAATGAAAGATGTTGAAACGGAAGTGTATGAGTTAAGAAAAGGGGCAGCATTATTAGATAAAATTGGCGATTTCGCTCCAGCTTGGGGCATGATAGGGACTTTAATCGGTCTTATCATTATGCTTCAAAACTTGCAAGACACATCGCAAATTGGTACAGGGATGGCAGTTGCGATGTTAACGACATTGTATGGGTCAGTACTTGCAAATATGATTGCAATCCCTCTTGCTGAAAAGGTGTATCGTGGTATTGAAGATTTATATACAGAGAAGAAGTTTGTTATTGAAGCGATTTCAGAATTATATCGCGGTCAAATTCCTTCTAAATTAAAGTTGAAACTCGATACATATGTATACGAAACAAAGATAAAAAAAGTAAAACGAGCAGCCTAATATTTCAAGGAGTGGTATGGTTATGATGAAACGACCGCAAAAGGGATCGCCTCGTTGGATGACGACTTTTACAGATTTAACAATGTTATTATTAACTTTCTTTGTATTACTAGTTGCTACATCAAAGCAGGATGCAGTAAAATTGTCAAAGATGCTTGAAAAGTTTAGTGACGTGGAGCAAGTAGATGCAAAAGTAATGGGAAATACAATACCAGATATTTCACATGAAAAAAATGATGAAAAAATGGTCTCTAAAAAGAGAATGGACGAATTATATAAAAAGTTAAAAGCATATGTAGATAATAACGGTATTAGTCAAGTGAATGTATATCGAGAGGATACGGGAGTAAGCGTCGTTATAGTAGATAATTTAATATTTGATACGGGTGACGCGAACGTTAAACCGGAAGCGAAAGAGATAATAAGTCAATTAGTTGGTTTTTTCCAATCAGTACCAAATCCGATTGTTGTTGAAGGGCATACAGATAGTAGACCTATTCATAATGACAAATTCCCTTCTAACTGGGAGCTGTCTTCAGCAAGAGCAGCAAATATGATTCACCACTTAATCGAAGTGTATAATGTGGATGATAAAAGGCTAGCTGCGGTAGGATATGCAGACACAAAGCCAGTTGTACCAAATGATTCACCGCAAAATTGGGAGAAAAACCGTCGCGTTGTCATTTACATAAAAGAATAGTATATTATCATTTTAATAATAAAATAATGAAAATACGAAAATTCTTTTAAAAAAATATTAAATTTTATCATTTTATTTTGTATAATGAGTGAGAATGATAAGGTGAAATATTAAGATATATTTATACATAGAAGGAGAGAATTAAAAAGAATGGCACATAAAATTTTAGTTGTAGACGATGCGATGTTCATGCGAACGATGATTAAAAACTTATTAAAAAGTAATTCTGAATTTGAAATTATTGGTGAAGCAGAGAATGGAGTAGAAGCAATTCAGAAGTTTAAAGAACTTCAACCGGATATTGTAACATTAGATATTACTATGCCAGAAATGGACGGACTTGAAGCGTTAAAAGAAATTATTAAAATTGATTCAAGTGCAAAAGTTGTTATTTGTTCTGCAATGGGACAACAAGGTATGGTATTAGATGCAATTAAGGGTGGAGCAAAAGACTTTATTGTAAAGCCGTTCCAAGCGGATCGAGTAATTGAAGCTTTAACAAAAGTAGCAAACAGCTAATATAGAAGGGGTGCCACAAGGAATCTAAACATTGATAGCGGATATGCGTGTGGCCCCCTTTTTTCTTGCTATAAAACACTAAATTGTTATACATAAATGAAATGTTTGTTAGACAGGTAGGGGATGAAAATGCAAACAGATCTATTAAATATATTTTTTGAGGAATCAGAAGAACATTTACAATCGCTAAATGAAAATGTGCTAACTTTAGAACAAAATCCCACTGATATGGATGTTGTGGGAGAAATATTCCGCTCAGCCCATACATTTAAAGGTATGTCAGCGAGTATGGAATTTACGGAAATGGCGGATTTAACGCATAAAATGGAAAACGTTTTAGATGAAATTCGTCATGGGAATATAGTTGTAAATGCAGAGATTATTGATGTGATTTTTGAGTGCATTGATAATTTAGAGAAGATGGTTGCAGATGTGCAACAAGGCGGAATGGGCAATATTGATGTAATTACAACTAAGCAGAAATTAGAAGCATTATTGAATGGCAATGTAGAAACTCCTGCGGAATATATTGAGCAAGAACCTATAAATAATGATGATGCAGTTTCGCATGAAGTGCATATAACTGTTGAGCAACATGCTATTTTAAAAGCAGTACGTGCAATTATGTGTATTGAAGCACTGCAAAATGTAGGTAATGTACAAAAAACAGTTCCAAGTATTGAAGAAATTGAAGCAGATGCTTTCGGGTTTGAGTTCACAGTATTTATGGATACTGATCAAAGTGAAGAAGAATTAAAACAAGTAGTGCTTCATGTTTCTGAAATTGAGAAAGTAGAAGTGAAGCAAGGACATACATTAAAAGAAGTAGTCTCGAAAGAATTGGGTACACAAGAAGCTATGCAGGAAGATTTACAAGCGGCTACTCATGTGGAATCAACTAAAGAAGTATCGAAGCAATCTGCTAATGCTACACCTGCTAAAAGCGCTGCAAAAACGAAAAATGGTAAAGTGGAAAATCGTTCCATACGTGTTCAATTAGAAAAAATTGAAAGATTAATGAACATGTTTGAAGAAAGTGTAATTGAGCGTGGTCGTATAGATGAATTGGCACAAGCAATTCAAAACAAGGAATTAATTGAGCATTTAAATCGATTAGGCGATATTTCAAAAGATATTCAAAATGTACTACTAAACATGCGTATGGTACCAATTGAAACGGTATTCAATCGTTTCCCGCGTATGGTACGTATGTTAGCGAAAGATTTAGGGAAGAAAATCGATTTACAAATTACAGGTGAAGACACCGAAGTTGATAAAATTGTTATTGATGAAATCGGTGATCCACTCGTCCATTTAATTCGTAATGCAATTGATCACGGTGTTGAAACTGTTGAACAACGTCGTGATGCAGGGAAAAATGAGACAGGTACGATTAAATTAGAATCGTTTCATAGTGGAAATCATGTCGTTATTCAAATTACGGATGATGGAAATGGAATTCATAAAGGGAAAGTATTAGAAAAAGCGATTAAAAATGGTGTTGTAACAGAATCTGAGGCAAATAAATTAACGGATCGTGAAGTATTTGATTTGATCTTCCAACCAGGATTTAGTACAGCTGAAGTTGTATCCGACCTTTCTGGGCGTGGTGTTGGATTAGATGTAGTGAAACATACGATCCATAGTTTAGGTGGACATTTAATTATTGATTCAGAAGAAGGAAAAGGTAGTACATTTAGAATTGAACTGCCATTAACGTTGTCCATTATTCAATCTATGCTTGTTCAAACGAATGATAAACGTTATGCTTTCCCTCTTGGTAATATTGTTGAAGCAATTCGGATTAAGAGAGAAGACATCCAATCCTTACAAGGAAAAGATGTGTTAAATTACCGTAATCAAATTATTGAAGTGAAGCATTTAAGTACTGTATTTGGTGAAAAAACAGTAGATGAGGCGTTTGCGTCATATGATGGTCAAATGGTTCCTGTGTTAATTGTTCGTAATACACATCGCAGCTATGGACTTATTGTAAACACAATTATCGGTCAAAGAGAAATCGTCTTAAAGTCATTAGGTGACTTCTTTGCAGAGAGTTCTAATTATTTCTCTGGTGCGACAATTCTCGGTGATGGACGAGTGGTCCTCATTTTAAACCCAGAAGGTTTATAATAGGAATGAAGGAAAGCTCCCCACTTGTATACAATTGGGGAGCTTTTTGGTTAATCGTTACTAATCTAAAAATGGGAATAAATACATATTAACGTTTTATATAATAAGTTTGTTAAAATAAAATGAGAGTTTATATCATTTGATAGAAAAACAGAAATGAGGAGGCAGAGAAAATGCCTGAGCAACACACAAAAGGGGATACGAGCACAATTGTGCTAGAAAAAGAAAATGAGCATTTAACGCCTCAAGAATGCGATATTCTTGGCGAAATTGCAAATATATCATTTGGTTCAGCTTCGACTGTATTATCAACAATCTTAAATAGGCAAGTAAGTATTACTGCTCCTCGCATAGAATTGGTAGATTTATATGATTCAAGCGACGTCGAAGTTCCACACGTTGTATTAAACATTCATTTTACAAAAGGATTAGATATGGAAAACCTTCTTGTCCTTAAGCAAGATGTTGCATTATCCATTGCTGATTTAATGATGATGGGAACAGGTGAAGTGGAAGACGGAAAAGAACTTGGTGAATTAGAGCTAAGTGCTGTACAAGAAGCGATGAATCAAATGATGGGGTTCGCAGCTACATCTATGTCAGAATTCTTTCAAGATACAGTAGATATGTCTCCGCCGACAATTAAAGTTGTAAAGTTATCAGAAGAAATGGAGAAAATTTCTGAGATTGATGGGAATCAAACGATTGTTAAAGTATCGTTTGATTTAAAGATAGATAATCTTGTAAACTCTAAACTTGTGCAAATTGTTTCAGTTGAACATGCGAAACGAATGGTAAATAAATTAATGCAATTATCTGGTGGAGTAGAAGAAAAAGATGAGCCAGCAGAAGTAGTGGAAACTGAGATTGTAGAAGAACAAGTTGAAAAAGAGCATTTAACACAAGAAGAGAAAGATGTCCTTGGTGAAATTGCAAATATTTCAATTGGTTCAGCTTCAACAGTATTGTCAACACTATTAAATCAGCCAGTTACAATTAGTACGCCCAATGTAGAATCAATCAATGTTCGTCATTATGACGGAGTACCAGTCCCGTTTGTTATTTTAAATGTTGATTTTGTTGAAGGGCTAAAGAATGAGAATGTATTCGTATTTACGAAAGATGTCGCTTTAACAATGGTAGATTTAATGATGATGGGAACAGGGGAAGTTGATCCAGAGAAGGAGCTTAGTGAATTAGAACTGAGTGGTATTAAAGAAATCATGAACCAAATGATGGGGCATGCTGCGACGGCGATGTCAGAAATGTTTCAAGAAAAAATGGACATGACACCACCAAATGTTAAGTTCGTAACGTTAAAAGAAGAAATGGAATATTTGGGAGAGTCAATGAAAGTGGACGAACTCGTCCAAATTACGTTCAACCTTGAAATTGGCGACCTGCTTCAGTCGAAAATGTATCAAATTTTACCGATTTCAGAAGCGAAAGAAATGGTAAGAAGACTTCTATATCCAATGGTGGAAGAGGAAGAAGAGATTGTTACGGAAGAAATTGAAGAAGAAAAAATTGTAGAACCTGTTGTGCAAACTATTGAATTTAAAGAAGTAAAACAAATGGAACCAGTATACATGGACACATCCATCTTACAAAATGTAGAAATGAATGTGAAATTTGTATTTGGAAGCACAGTGAAAACAATTCAAGATATTTTAAGTTTACAAGAGAATGAAGCGGTTGTACTAGATGAGGATATTGACGAGCCAATTCGTATTTATGTAAATGATGTATTGGTGGCGTATGGTGAACTTGTAAATGTAGATGGATTTTTCGGAGTAAAAGTGACGAAATCGCTATAAGTCGTTGAAATAGGAGTTTGAGCTAGTAGATGAAAAACGTAAAGTTTTTTCTAATGAGCTGGTTATTCATAAATGTGTGTCTGTTCTTCCCTCTGCAAAGTCAGGCGGAAGAACAAATTGAGCCAGATCAAAAACTAAATGAAATGAATGTACAAGAAGAAAACAAAGAAGTTCAAGAGCAGCCAGAGCAAGTGGAAGTGAATCAAGGTAAAGAGGAACAACAAGAAGTAGTAAATGAACAAGAGGTCGAAAAAAAGATAGAGACGGATCAAGGGGTTATTACAGTAAATAAGTCGGAATTAAAAGTTGGCGAAGAAGTGCGAGTTATTGTAGAGCCGAAAGAGCAAAATGTTCAAAGTATAAAAGGTATTTTGCGCTTGCCAAAAAACGGCGATCAGTATGAACAAGAAAGAATGCTATCGTTTAAGTATGAAGAGGAAACAAAGCGATGGATTGCTAACTACAAGGTCGAAACTTTTGATTTGCAAGGTGATTGGAATCTTCAGCTCATTCAAAGTTCTAAAGAAACTGAGAAAGAAGAGCTTATAGAAAATGAAGTGAAAGTCCCATTTATTCGTATAAATAATGACACGCCAACAATAGATAAAGAACTGCCGAAGTTGCATAAAGTTACTGTTGACGAGGCGAAAGAGAAGCTAATTGAACGGAAACAAGGCGATTCTATACGTGTGCGAGTGAAGGCGACAGACGTAGAATCAGTTGTGAAAGAGGTTCGTGTTACATTAAAAGGGAAAGAAAATAAAGAGATTACATTTTTATTAGATTACAATAAGCGCGACATGGAATGGCAAAAAGTATTTGAAATAACGGATGCGTTGTCAATGGGGACATACGAATTACTTGTAGAGGTAGTAGATGCGGCCGGTAATAAACTTGTTGAAGAAAGTGAATATATCCTTTCTGTTTTAGAGCAAAAAACAGAAGAGGATAAAAAGGTAGAAGAACGAAAGAATGAAGATAAATTAGAAGATAAGGAAGAACCTGAGAAAGAACCAGAGAAGCAGGAAGACTCAAAAATAGAGATCCCACTCCTGGAAGAAAAACCGCCAGTTGTTCAAATTCCGAAAAAAGAAGAGAAAGTAAACGATCTTATAAAAGAACCATTGAAAGAGAAAGAAAAAATTACTTATGTTATAAAAGAGCCTCTCACAGACAACAAGGAAGTAAATAAAGCGAAGGCTCAAAAAGATAAAGATAATAACAATCAAGTCATTTCGAAAAAGAAAGAGAAAAAAGAAGAGCCAGAAGATAAGAAAGAAGCAAAAAGTGAACAGGGAATACAAGCTTCTAATGTATTTGCTATCATGTCAGGTTTATTCGTATTGTTTTTAGTTTTAAAAAGTAATAAAGAATGGGGCTAATAATTTCATAGTAGTGGAGGCGCTTAGATGGAGATTAAACGTACGACAATTGAAAATAAGACGCTACAACCATTAAAACAGCCTGCAGCTATTTCGGAACATGAAATCCAGAAAGAACGAAAGCATAGTAATCTAGTGTTTACTGGACAGTCTAAGATTATTTCGAGAAATAATGAAATAGGGATTTTACTTGCGAGTTTAGGTGATGGAAAGGTTATGAAGGAAATGCTTTCTAAAGAGATGGATACAGTATTACAACTCTTTAAAAAGTTACATACGTTATCTGGTGAAGAGAAGCAAACAGAAAAAGTATTTGAACAAGTAATGAGAAGTTTACAAGGGCTTGTTAAACAGGCGCATATAAAAGAACTTCCTTTGTTAGATGGAACGTATGATTTCGCAGAAGTACAACTATCATTTGGTAGAAAGGTACATATTCCGTTATTAGATGTAAGTGCACTCATTTCTAGAGTGGAAAGTGATTCTTCAGAAGGAAATATAAATTTAATGGTAACGGTTATTACTGCTTACATAACGAAATTGTCTAACGAAACTATTTTAATTAGCGTTACAGATCGCACAGCTAAAGAGCGGGATGTAAGTGTATGGAGAGCGCTTGCAGAAATGAATATGACACAATTATCACAGGCCCTGAAACAAACGATGCAAGAACATAAATGGTCTATGACATTTCTTTTTCTCTTTGTATGGATTGTTGCTATTATTTTAATTCGAGTTATATAAAAAAGGTCGTCACTTTACATTGTGACGACCTCTTTTATATTTTTTCGTAGAAGAATGTATCAAATCTCTGAAGATTATAACGTTCAGGTGTTAAAATTTGTTCGGTACTACCAACAAATAGTACGCCGCCTTTTCGTAAAGAACGACTAAACTTTTCATAAAGTTTTACCCTTGCGTCTTCAGTAAAGTATATCATTACGTTGCGACAAATGATTAAATCGTAATTTGTATCGAACGACTGCATTAACAGGTCGTGTTGTTTGAACGTGACGTTTTGCTTAATATTTTGATGTAATGAATATATATCATTCTCTTTTGTGAAATGACGCTCTTTCAAGTCGATAGGTAATTCTTTTAAAGAACGTTCTGTATATTGACCGCGTTTTGCAGTTTCTAAAATGTGAAAATCAAGATCTGTTGCTTGTATTTCAAAACGAAATGGAGCTAGATGCTTCGATAAAATTAAAGAGAGTGTATATGGTTCTTCACCGGCAGCGCAAGCGGCACTCCATACTTTTAATTTTCCGTTATTTTGTTCGAGTAATTTTGGTAGTGCTTTCGTCTCTAACGTTTGCCAACGTTCTTTATTTCTGAAAAATTCTGAAACGTTAATTGTAATATAATCAATAAAACTTAAAAATAAATTTTGATCAGTACGTAAATTGCTTAGAAAACTAGTGTAGTTCTCAAAGCCTTTTCTCGAAATAAAAGCATCGATTCTACGACGCATTCTATCTTGTTTATATGAAGCGATATCCATATTGAATTGTTGTTTAAAACTCGCGATAAAATGATCATAATCTTGTTCAATTATCATATTTATAATAGGCACAATAACGATATTGTGCCTCCCCCTTTACATCATACGGATTTTTTGTTCAAAGTTTTTTTTCATCTGTTTTTCATGTAAACCTGGTAAATCATAAATAACAGCATCAATTCCTGCATCTTTTGCAACGTCAACGGGAATGACAGATGTGTGCTTGTCCCCATTATAAAAACAGAGAACTAAATCGGTATCTTCGATTATTTGTTTTACAAAAAACATATAATCGGATCGGTAAATGGAGTCGGAAGGATGATCAAAAGCGACGTACTCGGCTCCGTGTTTTTTTAAATAATCAACGACCTCTTGAAATTCATCTGTTAATGCTTGTAACGGCTGTAGCGTGTAAAGGCATAAATTTTGAGCGAGTCTTTCGTTTTCGATGAAAAAACGAAGAATCTCATTTTCGATAGATTTATAACATAATATGTAAATTTTATGTTTGTGAGCATAGTCAGTTAAAAATTTTTTTATTTCTTCTTGATCTAATGCTGTTAATTGATTTGAACCACAAAGAAAAATATTCATAGATTTGTGCCACCTCATGCTAAATTGTAACATATCTTTTATAAAAAATAACTGCAAAATATTAGTGTTCAGAGTATAATTATAAATAACTGGATTTTACGATTAAGTTTAGGAAGAAATAAAAAAATAAATAGGTGATATATATGCTGCGTTCGATCTCGCATAATCCAATTTTATCGCATATACCGCCTGCTACTCAAATGCCGAAAGAAGCAAATGTCAGGACAGGACTTGCATTTTCGGATAATTTGCATGCAGATCCGAAAAAGGATAAATTGCTAGAACAAATGGAAGCATTTGTCGATAACATTGGAGAAATTAAAGAGAAAATTGAAATGGAATTAACGCTTGATAATGTAATGGAATACAAAAATACAGTAAAATCATTTTTGAATTTTTACGTAGATAATGTATTGCAATATAAAGATGTCATGTCTCGTCATCCGCGTTACGGATATTCACAGAAAATGACGATTGTGAAACAGGCGGAAATGGGATTAAATGAGTTAGAAGATGTTATGAACTTAATTAATACGAAAACAGGACATTTAGAAATGTTAAATCAAATTGGAGAGATCCACGGTTTAATTGTAAATTTAGTCTTGTAAAAGGAAGGAAGCTATATGTACATACAATTATATGAAAAGCTTGTTATTATTCAAAAAGCGTATGAAAATATTCAAACGCTCGGAGAACAAATATATGAGAATTTGAAACATAAAAATGTAAATGCAGTTCAAAAATTGCAAGTAGAGCAATTGCAGTACATTGATGGTTTAAAAAAGTTATCAAGTTCATTTGAAGAAATGGTTGTTCAGTTTTGTAAAGAAAAGGGCGTGGAATCATTTCGTGTAAGTGCATTATTTTCGCATTTTTCTAACGAAGAAATTGAAAAAATGGAAGAATTACAAAAAAATGTAGCTGAATTAGAAGAGAATGTAAAAATGATTCTTTTGAAAAATCAATATTACTTAAACGTACTATTAAAAACTACAGAAAGTATTGTGGATTCCGTTTCTGAATATAATTTAGAGCGAAACAATAATTCACAAATCTTTATGAACGAACTATTGTAAAGGGGAAGTGAAACATTATGAGATTATCTGATTATAATACGCCGCTATCTGGTTTGTTAGCGGCACAAATGGGATTACAAACGACGAAACAAAATTTATCTAACATTCATACGCCTGGTTATGTGCGTCAAATGGTGAATTACGGATCGGCTGGAGCAAGTCAGGGCTATTCACCGGAACAAAAAATAGGTTACGGTGTACAAACGTTAGGCGTTGACCGTATTACAGATGAAGTGAAGACGAAACAGTTTAACGATCAATTATCTCAACTCTCTTACTATAACTACATGAATTCGACTTTATCACGTGTAGAATCTATGGTTGGAACGACAGGAAAGAATTCATTATCTAGTTTAATGGATGGCTTCTTTAATGCCTTTCGTGAAGTTGCAAAAAATCCAGAACAACCAAATTACTACGATACATTAATTTCTGAAACTGGGAAGTTTACAAGTCAAGTAAATCGTCTAGCGAAAGGCTTAGATACAGCAGAAGCACAAACGACAGAAGATATTGAAGCGCATGTCAATGAATTTAATCGTCTTGTTGGCAGTTTAGCGGAAGCGAATAAAAAAGTTGGACAAGCAGGTACACAAGTGCCAAATCAACTTTTGGATGAACGTGATCGTATCATTACAGAAATGTCTAAGTATGCAAATATAGAAGTGTCTTATGAATCTATGAATCCTAATATCGCGAGTGTTAGAATGAATGGTGTTTTAACAGTAAATGGACAAGATACATATCCACTTCAATTAAATAAAGAAAAAGAACCAATGACTGCTGAAATTTACGGTTCGGAAATTCCTTTAACTAGTGGAGCAATCCAATCAGCGATCGATACGAAAGCGAAGATTGCTAGTTATAAGAAAAACCTTGAAGAACTAATGAGTTCTGTAAAGAATGAAGTGAACACAGTAATGGGGAAAGAGTTCTTCGTTGGAGATCAAGCGAAAGATATGAAATTAAACCCTGAATTTGCAAAAGATGTTTCGAAAATGAAAATATCAGCTGAAACAGCAAATAAACTAGCAGCAATTACAGATGGAAAGTATAAAGAAGGTCTTTCTTATAAACAAGCATTAGACCAATTCGTAGTTGGTGTTGCATCTGATAAAAGTGCGGTGAATGCTTATCAAAAAATTCATGGGGATTTATTAGAGGGGATTCAGCAAGAAAAAATGGGTGTTGAAGGCGTTAATATGGAAGAGGAAATGGTTAATTTAATGGCCTTCCAAAAATATTTCGTTGCAAACTCTAAAGCTATTACTACGATGAATGAAGTGTTTGATAGTCTATTTTCGATTATTCGATAAGTGATAGTAATTGATTGGAAATATATAAGGAGGAGATAGAAATGAGAGTATCTACATTTCAAAATGCAAGCTGGGCAAAGAATCAGTTAATGGATTTGAATGTGCAACAACAATACCACCGAAATCAAGTAACTTCAGGGAAGAAAAACCTGTTTATGAGTGAAGATCCACTTGCGGCAAGTAAATCATTTGCGATTCAACATTCATTGGCGAATATTGAACAAATGCAAAAAGATTTAGCGGATTCGAAAAATGTATTAACACAAACTGAAAATACTTTACAAGGTGTTTTTAAATCTTTAACGAGAGCAGATCAATTAACAGTTCAGGCGTTAAATGGAACGAATAGTGAAAAAGAATTGAAGGCAATCGGTGCAGAGATAGATCAAATTTTAAAACAGGTCGTATATTTAGCAAATACGAAAGAGCAAGGTCGTTATATTTTCGGTGGTGATAGTGCAGAGAAGCCACCATTTACAGAAGATGGCACGTATCAAGGCGGACAAAATGATGTGAACTGGCAACTAAATGACGGTTATGAATTAAAAGCATTTCGTAACGGCGAAGCGTTATTATCCCCTGTTATAAAAACGTTAAAACAGATGAGTGAAGCGATGCAAAGCGGTGACCAAAAAGCGTTACAGCCGTTATTAGGAGAAAATAAGAAAAACTTAGATGGCATCATTAACCGTACAACTGAAGTTGGTTCGACAATGAACACAATGGAGACATTTAAAACAATTTTAAGCGAGCAAAATTTAGCACTTCAAGAAAACCGTAAAGAAATTGAGGATGTTGACTTAGCGGTAGCCATTTCTGATTTAGCTTATATAAACGCAACGTATGAAGCTACGTTAAAAGCTGTTAGTACGATGAGTAAAACGAGTATTTTAGACTACATGTAATCTATAAGGAGTGAGAAATTATGGCAGGAACAATGACAGGTATCGGTGGTAGACAACAAATATGGAACCTCGGAAATAATATGATCGATACTTCTAACTTCGTTGAATTAGAAATGAATGCGTTAGATATGAGGAAAACACCGTATACGAAAGAAAAGACTGACCTTACGAATGACAGACTGGTATATACGAGTTTGAAATCGGAATTTAGTTCTTTTACACAAACTTTTAAAAACTTAGCGGCTTTTAAAGGAAATGAGAAAAAAGTAACAACATCACAAGACGGCTACATTAACGTAAAAGCTGATGGTGGTGCAATTGCAGGCACTTTCAATATGACAATTACACAGCTTGCACAGCGTCATCAAATAGCCTCTAATAAGGTTACTGATATAAATGCGAAGCTTCCTAAAGATGAAACAATAAAATTAGGTGGTAAAGAACTAAAAGTAACAACTGATATGACATATAAGGATTTAATTAACAAAATTAATGATGGAGATTATGGTGTATCGGCTTATACACTTGGAGATAAAATTTTCATGACCTCGAAAAAAGAAGGGGCAACGAATGAAATTAAATTAGAAAAGACACCGCCTAATGTACTTACAGATTTGTTTTATTCGAAAGTGGAAGGCAAAGACCCACTTGCCACGGAAATGAAATTAAATACTATTAATGAAGCGCTAGATGCAAAATATAGCATTAATGGTGTTGAGGGAAAAAGTGATAGTAATACAATTGAAGCATTGCCAGGTGTAAAGATTGAGCTATTGAAAGTGACGGAATCAAAGGTGGAAAATAAACCAGAAGGCGGAACTGGTACAGATGCAGACCAAAAAGCAAAAGGTATAGATCTAAAATTCACAGTAAGTGACTCAAACGTAACAGACGCATCAAATATTATTAAAAAGATGGTTGCAGATTATAATAAAGCTGTTTCTACTGTGGATATTTTTGCTGGGAAAGGTGGAGTTTTCCAAGGGCAAACTATTATGCAAAGTGTGCGTCAAGCTATGAACAATGTTGTAACATTTTCACAAGATGGCAATTACTTATTCTCATTTGGTATTCAATTAAAGCAAGATGGAACGATGGAAGTTAATGACGAAGCATTAACGAAAGCGTTAAAAGAAAAACCGGATGCAGCGAAGCAATTTTTCTTTAGTTCTAACGGTTTAGGAAAAATGATGGAAGAGCCACTTGATAAGTTATTTGGTGATAAAGGTGTAGTCGGAGAGAGAGTAAAAAGCATTGACTCACGTGTAAGTGATTTAGATAAAAAGATTAAAGATATTGAAACGCAAAACTTGCAAAAACAAGATGAAATTGTGAAGAAGTATCAAAAGCTAGAGAGTACATTAGCGGCGCTTGATAGTCAATTAAAAACAATTAAAGCAATGACAAAACAAAAAAGTGATGATTAATGAAAGCTAAGGAAGTGATTGTATGCAAGCATGGCAACGTTATATGCAAAACGATATCATGACGAGTAATCCAATTAAAAATACAATTTTTATTTATGAAAGATGTATTGTAGAGTTTCGTAATTTAGAAGAACTGTTACATACTTTTAAGCTACAAGAAGGAGATGCACTTCTTGAAAAGTTAGAACGTATTTTTGAAGAATTAAAGCTTCAATTAAATCCTGAAATTACGAAAGATTTATATGATAGTTTATATGGCTTATACGATTGGATTAGCATTCAAATTCAAACAATGAAAGTAACGCGGGAAGCAAAAGACATGGATGCGATTGTGAAAGTGTTACAAGATTTAATAGATGGTTACCGCGGAGCACTTGAAAATGAACAATGATATTTATCGGACGTTTGTCGGCTGTTTTAATGAAATCGGTGAATTGCAAGTGTCAGATGGAGAGTTTGCTGAGAAGAGTGAAATGTTAAATCGCTGGATGATGACATTGGATGAGGAAACACGTGCGCAAGTTGCAGCAGAAGTAAGCCCATTCATTATTAAGGCGGCACAGCATATTCGAGATAAGCAAAAGATTTTGGAAGAAATGATTATGACAAATGATGGGCGCATGAAAGCTAATTCATTTTACGGTAAATTTTAGTGATAGAGTTTAGAAACGGATTCCCCTTTTAAGAGGGGATCCATTCCTTTGTTTAAATAAAGACTTCCGCTGATTGAGGTTTCATTTTATGACTGTAATGAAAAATAGTAGTAATCTAAATAATGTAAAAATGAACTTTAGTTTGTAGATTATATATTGAAATGTTTCATAGATTATTGCGTGTATACAGTTTTTTTGTATTCTTTTTTATATTTTTGTATTTTTCTAAAGACAACAATGGAAAAATGGAATAAAATATGTAAGGGTACATGATTGTTAATATTTTAATAAACACATATAAGAAAATAAATAATGAAGTGAAACTTCCATCAGTGGATCATGAAGTTAAAAAAGAAAGGGTGTGGAATATGCCAGATTTAGTGAGTGATGTAGGCCATTATATGAATTATTTAGTGACGAAACGAAATACTGTTTCTAGTAATATTGCAAATGCGAATACACCCGGCTATAAAGCACAAGATGTAACATTTGCTGAGCAAATGAATAAAAGTAGTGCATTATATAAAAACAATGCTGCGGACTTAAAGAGCAATCCAGATTTATATCAAACGAATGAAATGCACTTACCGACAGTGAATGCGAAAAATACATATGCAAAGATGCAAACAAAATCAATGCAAACGAATAAAGATGGAAATAGTGTGGATGTAACGACAGAAATGCTAGATTTAATGAAAGCAAATCAGTTATACGGTATTTCAATTAACGCGATTAATACACAATATGCAATTAACCAAGCGGCACGCGGACGTTAAAAGTAGAAGGAGAGACAACGATGTTTCAGGCAATTAATGCAAGTGGCTCAGGGCTAACGACAGCGAGAAAGTGGATGGAAGTTACTTCTAACAATATTGTAAATGCAAATACAACGGCTGCTCCGGGGGCGAATTTATATGAGCGTCGTAGTGTAGTGCTAGAATCAAACAATAGTTTTGCAAATATGTTAGAGGGGTCTCCTACAAATGGAGTAAAAATAAAAAGTATTGAAGCAGATAAAACTGAAAACTTAGTGTATGATCCAACACATCCGCATGCAAATGAAGAAGGATATGTACGTTATCCAAATATTGATGTGACTGCTGAAATGACGAATGTAATGGTTGCCCAAAAAATGTACGAAGCGAATACAAGTGTATTAAATGCGAATAAAAAAATGCTTGATAAAGATTTAGAAATCGGCCGAGGATAAGGGGGAATATAGTAATATGAAAATTCAACCAATGTTAAATACGCAGCCATTTGGAGCAATTCAGTCAATTGGTGCACCGAAAACGTCTCAAACATCTGTAGTTGAGGGGAAAAAGTTTATCGATTTATTGGAAGATATGAATCAAACGCAAAACAATGCGCAAACAGCAGTATACGATTTACTAACTAAAGGGGTAGGGGAAACGCATGACGTTTTGATTCAGCAGAAGAAGGCAGAGTCCCAAATGAAAACGGCTGCTCTCGTACGTGATAATCTTATTGAAAATTATAAGTCACTAATTAATATGCAAATTTAGAAAAGTGGACGGGTGTGTTTAAATGGAAAAGATAAAAAATGTTATCCAATCATTAAAAACGTGGCATAAGTTAGTACTCGGTGCTGCGCTTTTAGCGATTGTAACAGGAGCACTTTTATACTTCACCTTGCCAGATAAATATGTTGTTGTATATCAAAATTTAAATGATACAGATAAGCAAGAGATTACAGCAGAATTATCGAAGTTAGGTGTCGATTATCAATTAGCGGCCGATGGTTCGATTCGTGTGCAAAAGAATGATGCTCCATGGGTTCGAAAAGAAATGAATGGGATGGGCTTACCGTTTAATTCTAAAAGCGGTGAGGAAATTTTATTAGAAAGCTCGCTCGGTTCAAGTGAGCAAGATAAAAAAATGAAGCAAATTGTCGGTACGAAAAAGCAATTGGAGCAAGATATCGTAAGAAACTTTGCGACAGTTGAAACGGCGAATGTTCAAATTACATTACCTGAAAAAGAGACAATTTTTGATGAAGAAAAAGCAAAAGGAACAGCGGCAATTACTGTAGGTGTGAAACGTGGCCAATTATTAACTGCAGATCAGGTTGCAGGTATACAGCAAATGATTAGTGCAGCAGTTCCAGGTGTAAAAGCAGAAGAAGTAAGTGTGATTGATAGCAAAAAAGGTATTATCTCAAAAGGAGCAGATGAAGCGCATTCTACTAGTTCCTCTTCTTATGAAAAAGAAGTAGAGATGCAGCAACAAATTGAAGGTAAATTAAAGCAAGATATTGATGCAACATTAATGACGATGTTTAAACCGAATGAATATAAAGTGAATACGAAAGTGTCTGTAAACTATGATGAAGTTACACGCCAGTCAGAAAAATATGGTGATAAAGGTGTACTTCGTAGTAAACAAGAGCAAGAAGAAAGCTCTACTGCACAAGAAGGAGCAGAGACGAAACAAGGCGCGGGTATTACAGCGAACGGTGAAGTACCAAATTACGGTACGAACAATAATCAAAATGGTAAAATCGTCTATGATAATAAAAATGGTAACAAAATTGAAAACTATGAAATAGATAAAACAGTTGAAACGATTAAGAAACACCCAGAATTAACGAAAACAAATGTTGTAGTATGGGTAGACAACGATACGTTAGTAAAACGAAAAATAGATATGACTACTTTCAAAGAAGCAATCGGCACAGCTGCTGGGCTTCAAGCTGATCCAAATGGAAACTTTACAAACGGTCAAGTTAACGTTGTAACTGTTCAGTTTGATCAGCCGAAAGAAGAGAAGAAGAAAGAACCAGAAGAAAGCGGTATAAACTGGTGGTTATTCGGTGGAATTCCAGCTGGTTTATTAGCGATTGGTGGTCTAGTATGGTTCTTATTAGCAAGACGTAAGAGAAAGAAAGAAGAAGAGGAATATGAAGAATACTTAGCAGAAGAGGAAATTGCTGCAAGTAATGAAAGTATCATGGAAATTCCTGAAGAAAAAATAGTACCAGAGCCAAAACCAGAACCAGAAGAACCGAAAGAACCAACGTTAGATGAACAAGTGCATGATGCTACGAAAGAACATGTAGAAGGAACTGCAAAAGTAATTAAAAAATGGTTAAATGGACAGTAAGGGAGGAACAACGATGTTAGATGAAATCTCCTCCAAAGAAAAAGCTGCCATCCTTATTCGTACATTAGAAGAAGGGGTGGCAGCAAAAGTCATTGAATATATGACGGCTGAGGAAAAAGAAGTATTACTTCGTGAAATCGCGAAGTTTCGTGTATATAAACCGGAAACGTTAGAAAATGTACTAGGGGAGTTCTTATATGAATTAAATGTAAAAGAATTAAACCTAGTGACTCCGGATAAAGAATATATTCGTCGCATATTTAAAAATATGCCAGAAGACGAACTAGAAAAATTATTGGAAGATCTTTGGTATAACAAAGATAATCCGTTTGAATTCTTAAATTCACTTGCGGATTTAGAACCGCTTCTTACTGTACTTAATGATGAATCGCCACAAACGATTGCGATTATCGCTTCTTATATTAAACCGCAGCTTGCTTCTCAATTAATTGAGAGATTACCAGATCATAAGCGAGTAGAAACGGTAATGGGGATTGCGAAGCTAGAGCAAGTTGATGGTGAATTAATAAATCAAATTGGTGATTTATTAAAATCAAAATTAAATAATATGGCATTTAATGCAATTAATAAAACGGATGGCTTGAAAACAATAGTAAACATTTTAAATAATGTTTCACGAGGTGTTGAAAAAACAGTCTTTCAAAAGCTGGATGAAATGGATTATGAGTTATCTGAGAAAATTAAAGAAAACATGTTTGTATTTGAAGACTTACTCGGACTTGAAGATCTTGCACTTCGTCGTGTATTAGAAGAAATTACAGATAACGGTGTTATTGCGAAAGCACTTAAAATTGCAAAAGAAGAAATTAAAGAGAAATTATTTACATGTATGTCTTCAAACCGTAAAGAGATGATTCTAGAAGAATTAGATGGCTTAGGACCGCTTAAGATGACGGATGCTGAAAAGGCACAGCAAACGATTACAGGCACAGTGAAAAAGCTAGAGAAGGAAGGAAGAATTATCGTTCAAAGAGGTGAAGATGATGTCCTTATTTAAAAACAGAATTCCGAAGAATTCTGTTTCTTTTTCTGAAGAAACGTATGAATTACAATTTCCAAAGCCAGCCGCAGTTCATATAGAAGAGGAAGAATTACAAGTTGATCATGTAGAACTTCGCGCGCAACAAGAATCGTTACATATGGAAATGAATCGACTAAGGCAAGAACAACAAATGTTAGAACGAGAGCGTCAACAGCTATTGCAAGATAAAGAACAATTTCAAATGCATATTCATGAACAAATGGAACAGATGGAAGCAGCACGTATGCAGTTTCAAAAAGAACAACAAGAAACAGCATATGAATGGACAGAGTTATTATGGGATCAATCTTTTCAACTAGCAGAAAAAATTGTAAATCAAGCAGTAGATTCGCGCGTGCTTGATGTGTTACCTATTTTAACTGGCATCGTTCAAACGTTGCCTACTTCGTTTGAAAAATTAGTCATTACAGTACATCCAGAAACATTTGAACGTATTCAAGAAGAGAAGGAAAATACGAAAGAATATTGGCTACTACAATTAGTAGAATGGAAGTATGATTTCTCCTTGCAGTTCGGTGAATTTGTTCTGGAAGAAGAGAAAGAGTTCTTTGAATTTAAATTTGCACCTATATTTGCGAAACTTCGCCAGAAATGGGAAGAGGGGAAGTTATTTGAGGAGCAAAATGTATGAATCGACTAGTAATGAATGAAAACCAAAAATGGAATACATTTATTGAAACGCCGTTTTATACGAAAGTCGGTAAAGTTCATAGTGTACAAGAACAGTTTTTCGTAGCGAAAGGGCCAAAGGCGAAAATTGGAGATGTTTGTTTCGTTGGGGAACATAATGTTTTATGTGAAGTGATTGCGATTGAAAAAGAAAACAATATGCTACTTCCATTTGAGCAAACAGAAAAAGTATGTTATGGAGATTCAGTTACACTAATTGCAGAAGATGTTGTCATACCTCATGGGAATCATTTACTCGGAAAAGTGTTAAGCGCAAATGGAGAAGTGTTAAATGAAAACGCTGAAAACATTCCATTGCAAAAAATAAAGTTAGATGCTCCGCCTATTCATGCATTTGAGCGGGAAGAGATTACCGATGTATTTGAAACTGGAATTAAATCTATTGATTCTATGCTAACAATTGGCATCGGTCAAAAGATTGGTATTTTTGCTGGATCAGGTGTTGGTAAATCTACTTTACTCGGAATGATTGCAAAAAATGCAAAAGCTGATATAAACGTTATTAGTTTAGTAGGAGAGCGTGGCCGGGAAGTAAAAGACTTCATTCGAAAAGAATTAGGCGAGGAAGGTATGAAGAAAAGCGTCGTTGTCGTAGCAACGTCAGATGAAAGTCACCTAATGCAACTTCGTGCAGCGAAACTTGCAACATCTATCGCTGAATACTTCCGAGACCAAGGCAACAACGTACTTCTTATGATGGATTCTGTTACTCGTTTTGCTGACGCGCGTAGAAGTGTTGATATTGCCGTTAAAGAGTTGCCGATCGGTGGTAAAACACTCTTAATGGAAAGTTATATGAAGAAGCTGTTAGAGCGCTCTGGGAAAACACAAAAGGGATCCATAACAGGTATTTATACCGTACTCGTTGATGGAGACGATTTAAACGGCCCTGTACCAGATTTAGCGCGTGGTATTTTAGATGGGCATATTGTATTAAAGCGTGAACTTGCAACACTTAGTCATTACCCTGCTATTTCAGTGCTAGACTCAGTGAGTAGGATTATGGAAGAAATCGTTTCGCCAACTCATTGGCAACTTGCAAATGAAATGAGAAAAATCTTATCTGTTTATAAAGAAAATGAATTGTATTTTAAATTAGGGACGATTCAAGAAAATGCAGAAAATGCTTATATTTTTGAATGTAAAAATAAAGTAGAAGGTATAAATACGTTTTTAAAACAAGGTCGATCTGATAGTTTTCAATTTGATGATATTGTTGAAGCGATGCACCATACAGTATAAGACCTCTGCCCAAGAGGTCTTATTTTTTTGTTTTTTAATATTTCACAGATTTTTTTGGAAAAAAACTATATAATAGAAAAAGAGAACGTTATAATAGGAAGGGGCTATGAAAACAGGTGGATAAGCAGCAGTACGACACGATAAAATTGCAAATAAATCAAGAAAAAGAACAGATTTTGAAAGAAGTGTATGAATTAACAGGTGAAAAAAGAAAAATAGAACAAAAAAAAGAATATGATTTATATGTTGTAAAATCGCGTAGTAAAGTCGTACAAACCGGGCAGCGTATAATGGCTGGTATGCTTTCGTCACATACGTTTTCACCTGAAAGAATAGAAGAATGGAATCGGAAAATTAAAAAAACGGAAGAATTTATTCAAAAAAATGAAAGCCTTTTAGAACAGGTAAAAGAAAAAGAACGTGTCATTGATGAGATGTATCAAGAAGGTTGTAGAAAGCTTGCTAAAGTAAGAGAAAAGCAGGAAGAAAAAATGCTTCTTGATTTGAAAATGTGTATGAATGGATGAGGTGAATATAGTGATACAGTCTGTATTACCGGTGCAACAAAGTTTACCTCCGCAAAAAGAAAAAGGGCTAGAAGTACAATCAAAAAGTGAAGATTCTTCATTCGATCGTACGATGAGAATGGAAAATAAAAAGCAGCCGAAAACGGAGAAAATGAAACGAGAAGAAGCACCAAAAGAAGAAAAAAAAGAATATATTCTTTCTAAACAATCAGTAACGAAAGAAGAGCCAATTGTAAAGAAGGAAGAAAAAAAAGAGACAGAACAGTTGTTATTAGCTGTATCTGAGCAAATGGTTGCAATTGAGCAATTACGTGTGCAACCAGAATTGTTATATCAATACATACAAAAAATACAAGAGCTGTATAAAGAATATGGAAATATAAAACTTAACGAATTACCCGCAGCAGAATTACAACAATTACAAGAATTTCTTTCAAATATGAATATCAAAAATGCTATATGTTTAGAAGATACAATGCAAATGGTATTAGATAAAGTGACGATGCCAGAGCAAACGATGCAAGTATTGAAAGTTGTAGAAACAGAAACTTGTAATATCGCAAAAAAACAAGAAGATTCCAAAGACTTAGATGTAGATCTTCCAAAAGCTGAGGGCGATGATGTAAAGATAGAGTTGCCTGAAGGTGATGTGTTAAACGATTCGAGTTCAACGGGTGCGGAGTTACTAAATAAAGCAACGGGTACGGATCAAATAGGAAAATCAAATAGTGGCGCTGAGAAAGTTACGTTACCTGACTTAGGAAAGAAAATGGAAGCACAAGTAGAAGCGTTGCAAAAATTTGTAGTGAAACAAGAGCGTGTTTTATTTCAGTTAAATCCAGAAAAACTTGGTACATTAACGGTGTTTATGAAAAAACATGGAGATCAAATTGATGTTCACGTAGAAATGGAAAAACATGATGCGAAAAAACGTGTTGAAATCATTTTTGATGAATTGAGACTGAAGTTAAAAGAAAAAGAAATCAATATTCAAATTAGCTATTCAGATAAAGATGAAAATCGAAAAGAACAGCGAGAACAAGAGCAAAGACAAAAACAAAAATTAGCAAGTACGAAACATGAAAAACAACATTCAAAAGAATTTGCGGGATTATTGGAGGAATAAAGTGTGCCAACAGTTGGATTAAATACAACGAGTACAAATCATATTCCGTTACAAGCAGGAGCACAAACAAAAAACGCATCTGTTACTGGTGCACAGTCGACAGCTCAACAAGCAAACGGAGTATCAGCAAGTACTCAAAAAACACCCGGTATTATGGATAAAGATGATTTCCTGAAACTTTTCTTAGCAAGCTTTCAACATCAAGACCCGTTTAATGCGATGGATATGAACCAAATGATGAACCAAACAGCACAGCTATCGCTTATGGAGCAAGTACAGAATATGACGAAAGCAGTAGATAAACTGCAATCAACGATGTATTCGACGGCTCTTGATGGAGGGATGAAGTTTTTAGGAAAGTACGTTAGAGGTGTAAGCAATAATGGAAAGCAAGTGACTGGTCAAGTGGAAACAGTTCGACTTGCTGAAAATAACGATGTGCAACTTATTGTTGATAATCAAGTTATCTCACTTCGTTTCATAGAGAGGGTTTCTGATAAACCGATAACAGAAACTAATCCGGAAGATGAGAAGAAAGATGATATAGAAAAAAATGAAGAGGTTAAGCAAGATTAATAAAAGGAGTGTACAAAGGTTATGATTAAAGCGTTATATACAAGTATTACAGGGATGAATGCAGCACAAAATGCATTAAGTGTTACTTCAAATAATATTGCAAATGCACAAACAGTTGGATATAAAAAGCAAAAGGCTATTTTTGATGATTTGCTATATAATAATACGGTTGGTTCACGTGGTGATGGTGCTTATGCTGGTACGAATCCAAAGAGTATTGGTAACGGTGTAAAGTTCAGTGGGACATCTACAGATTTTAGTGATGGCTCTATTACTTTAACTAGTGATAAGATGGAGACAGCGATAGAAGGAAACGGTTTGTTTTTAGTTGGTGATCGTAATGCTGGAAATGTAGAGTATACGAGAAAAGGGTCTTTTGGTGTATCGAAAGATAGCTATGTTACAAATACAGGTGGACAGTATGTACTAGGTTATGGTGTAAAAACAGGAACACAAGAAGTAGATTTTTCTTCACGACCAAGCCCAATTCATATTCCAATGGGATCAGCTGTTGGTGGGATTCAAACAGATAAAGCGACAATAGGCGGAAACCTTCCGAGAAACCAAAATGCATTATCTCACGAATTTACAGTTTTTGATGCGGAAGGGAACTCGTTAACGTTACGTGTAAATATTAAGCAAAAGACAGATGGTAAAGAAGTTGAAAAGCCGTTGGCAGGTGAATATACATATTCAGTTTCTGTAAGAAATGATTCTAAAAACGACAAAGAATTTAAGCCTATTGAAGGTATGCCGGACAATAAACCTCTTATATTTGATACATTAGGGAATTTAAAGCAAACAGATGAACCTGTACAAAAAGACCCAGTAACTGGTGAAATTACTAAAGGTGGAACGATTGATATTCCTTTTGGAAAGGGATTGAAACTGGATTTAAGTGGTTTAACAAATTATCCGACAGGGAAAACTATTTCTACAACAGAAGTAACGGGGCGCCCAGCTGCAATTGCAAATGATTATTCTATTTCTGACGGTGGTTTCGTTATGATGAAATATTCAGATGGTAGTATGAAAGTTGTAGGACAACTAGCTGTAGCTACATTCCCGAATTCAGGTGGATTAATGAAAACAGGGAATGGAAATTACGTTGCGACACCATCAGCGGGTATTCCAGGAATAGGTGTTGCTGGTGAGAATGGTGCAGGTAATGTACGAGGGTCAGCAAAAGAAAGTTCAAACGTAGATTTATCTGTAGAATTTGTTGATTTAATGCTTTATCAACGCGGATTCCAAGGAAATGCGAAAGTAATTAAAGTTTCTGATGAAGTATTAAATGAAGTTGTAAACTTAATTCGATAATATATAATAAAGAAAAATTGTAATGTAGTAGAAAGGGTTTTTTATTCGTATGACGACAAGACAAGAGCGAATTTTACAATTGCCTTTTTTCGAAAATAAACGTGAACTTGCTGAGCAAGTGTTAAAAATGGAACGAGAAGAGCATATATATTTACCGGATCACTTTGAAATCAAGCAAGTACCTGCATATTCATTTGGTGAAAAGCAATCAATTATTGGCCGTATTCATGAGTTTTATTTCGTAAGTGTTGGTAGCGAAGGAGAATGGAAGTATCAACTGTTTAAGGACGAGATGAAGTGCCGTGAGTTTTTTATTACATTATCAGGGATAACGGATCAGCAGATTGCATTTTGGTTCAATAACATCGAGTTATTGAAAAGCTCTTAAAAAGCTCTTAAAAAGCTTTTAAAAGCTTTTAAAAGCCCTTTGTTAGGTTTTGAGAGAGGACCTGGCGGTATGTGTGGTAGCGGTTAGTGCTTATGTGGGTGCTTGACCGTTGTTTAAGACCAGAGATATGAAGAGTTACTAGGTTAGTTTAAAATTTAAGCGAAGTGTAGTATGAATAATACCTGTGGTCTTAGCGTGTTAGATGGACTAATAAGTTTATTTGTGACGATAGATTTCTATAAAAGGAGAGGTGAGGAGGATGGCGCAGAATAAGTATCGCGTTACATTCATTTCGCCGAGTGAGGTTGAGCAGCGGACTGTAATGGCGGCGAGTAGTTTGCCAGATTTAATTCGTAAAGTAGAGAGTATTATTGCAGATCCGAACGGTTACTTTGTAAATGATAAAAAAAATAATTGCTATTTTAAAGTGATTAAAGAAAATGTTACGTTTATTCAATATGAGTTACTATTTTCGGATAAGGAAATTCATATTGAAAAATTAAAACATATAGCACCAGCTATATTGAAACAATTATTTAAAAAAATAAATGATCCAGAATTATATGCGCTTGCGCTACTTGATGTTGATATAGCGACGAAAGAATATGTGCTAGAAGAAATGGATTCGGAGCTAAGAATACGAGTAGAAACGGAGCTTTCAAAAAAGTGGGAAGCAATGCCGACAGAAATTGTAGGAGCGCAAGAAGTGTTATTAGAGGCACTTGCTTCGTTTATACAAGATTAAGCGTCTTTTCAAATAAATCGTTCAACTATCTATATTTTTTATATAGGTAGTTGACTTTTTCGGTTTAATAAAGCTTAATAATTAGATATACGGAATTAATGGAAGGGGAGCGACACCTTTATGTCACAAGCACAAAGTATTTTATTAGAAAGCGGAACAAATGAATTAGAGATTGTTACATATACTGTTGGTGAAAACCTATTTAGTATTAATGTAATGAAAGTACGTGAAATCATTAATCCATTCCCTGTTACAACTGTGCCAGAATCTCATCATGCAGTTGAAGGTGTTGTTCAAGTACGTGGTGAAATTTTACCTGTTATTAACTTAGCAACGGCTCTTAATTTAAAATCAACAAAGCCACTTGATCAAACGAAATTTATTATCTCTGAATTAAACCAAATGAAGGTTATTTTCCGCGTTGATGAAGTGCATCGTATTCAACGTATTTCGTGGGAACAAATTGATGAACCAGCTTCATTATCTATGGGATTAGAAGAAACAACATCTGGTATTGTAAAGCTAGATGGACAAATCATTTTGCTATTAGATTATGAAAAAATTGTATGTGAAATTAGCGGTACTGGTTATGACAATAAATCACTTGCAGGGTTAGAACAAAAAACAGATCGAGCTGAAAAAGTGATTTATATTGCAGAAGATTCAGCGATGCTTCGCCAAATATTAGAAGAAACATTATCATCAGCTGGATATACGAAAATGAACTTCTTCAGCAATGGCGCAGAAGCATTAGCACAAATTGAAAAATTAGCGAAAGAGCAAGGTGAAAAAATGTTTGAACATATACACCTGCTAATTACGGATATTGAAATGCCGAAAATGGATGGACATCATTTAACGAAAGTTGTTAAGGATAGTGAAGTAATGAATCGTTTACCGGTCATTATTTTCTCTTCATTAATTACAAATGAATTATTCCATAAAGGCGAAGCTGTAGGAGCAAATGCTCAAGTAAGTAAGCCAGATATTCAAGAGTTAATTGGTTTAGTTGATAAGTTAGTACTTTAAAAGCTTCTTTTTAGCTGGAATAGAGGAGCTAGCCATGCGTGGTGGCGGTCAGTGCCTAATAGAGCCCCATGCGATGTGAGGTCAGATATATGGAGTGGTTTTAGGTCAGTAGAAGAATAGGGCCTTTGATTGAGGGTTTGAAGAACTGATATACAACTCTATTTTTTTAGTAGGGAGGAGTGAACTAGCCACGTGTAAGTAGTACTGGCTAGTTCCTTTTTTGCATTCTATACTCTGCTGTACAGGTAGAAAGATTAAACATTTCTGGAGTGTTTGTGGCTGTATGAATAGTCTCTACTTCGAGATTTTCAATTCGTTTAATGAATAAATAGCGAGCTTGTTTATTTGAAAATATAAGAGAGCGTATTTTGGGAATATGCTAGTAAGGTTGCGTAGTAACGCAAACTTTTTCGGTGAAAATATATCCGAAATACCATATAATATAATTAATATGTAATTATACATATTAATTAAAAATAATTTTTCTATTTCTATACTTTCTATACATTTTTGTATGTTTAATATTTGACAGATAATTTCGAAATGTTATAATATGGATATGAAAAAATTGCTATTTTCTAAAAAGACATGGGAGTCAGATGAGAATTGTGAAAGGATGAGGGGGAGTGGCACAGATTATGTATCACCACACAGCAATCAATGTATTAAATCTTTTACAAAACATGTCAAATAATAAAATGAACGATGTGCAACTAGAGGAGGAATTAAAAAAAATAGAGAAACAATTCCAAGTAGAGTATGAAGAATTAGTTGATTTATATAATAGAATGGTATTATTTCAAATAGATATAGAAAAAAATGGCGGGATGCGAGCGTATGAAAAATCTACAATTACATGGCTGAAGTCTGAGTTAGAGTTACTGTATGAAGTGTATCAATTTTCCCAACGTCACGGTTTAAACATTATTAATATTTCAAAATACGTTAGTAAAAAAGAACTAAATCTTTTTCCAAAAACGGCAAGCCAATTGCAAAATACGTATTACAAATTAAAAAAATGTGAAATACCGTTTGAAAATATTGAAAAACAAAAACCAGGAAGAAAGCGAAAATATACGCCTGTAAAAGAATCAATTGTTGAAATAAAAAAAGAAAACAAAAAAGAATTTAGAAATGAAGTTCCAAATACAGAGAACGAAAAAAATCTTGTAACAGTTATATCTGGCATTGTTGATAACTTTGAAACGATTAGTCAGTGTAGTGAAAGAAAAGAGCATGAACTACATCAGTTCATGGAAGGCATCTATAAACTTTCTAGCATGGCTGCAGAGCGTTCAAAAGATGAAAAGAATGCTCGTGTACTTGAAGGTGAGTTACATGTATTACGAGCTGAAAATGAAAGACTAAAGCGAGAAAAAGGAGAGCTTGTTCATGATATAAAAGAAATGACGCATCATTTAATTCATTTCATTACGAGCTCTGATATCGATCAAATTCGCACATTGCCTTTCTTCGTAAAAGAATGTAAACAAGATTTGCATAAATTAGGGTTATATAACGCACAAGACGGTAAAATGAAAATTATGGTTGATCGTAGTGGGCAGGTTATGACTGTAACGCAGTAATAAAATTTGGGTACAAAATAAAAGGGAGATACATAGTGTATATGTATTTCCCTTTTGTTTTGTATGGAATCGTTTCAAAGAAGGAAGATGATTTTTTAAGATTGTAGTAGCTTGGAAACCATTTGCGGTATTTGATTTGCTTGTGAAACCATACTAAGTGCAACTTCAGTTAACAATTTAAACTTTAAAAAATCGCTCATTTCCTGCGCCATATCCGCATCTTCAATTCGAGATGATGCATCTGTTAGGGCCATACTTTGGCTATTTAAATTTTCAATATTAAACTGTAAACGATTCATCATAGCCCCAAGATCAGCACGATGAAGTGATACATTTTGTAAAGCCTCTTCTATTTTACGAATTGCAGCTCTTGCTTCTTGTTCTGTTGAAATCTTGATGTCATGTTGTGTAGGGGAAGGGGGAGTATGTTTCGTCATATTTACTGTATGACCAATATCATCTAACGTAACAGGACGGTTTTCATCGTCGAATACGGATAAATCATTAAACTCAGTCGTCTCACCGATATAGCCAATTTGCTCTGTTAAAGATTGAAACTCTTTATTCAGTGAATCACGGTTTTTATTTGAATTTGTACCACTTGCAGAGTGAACAGCTAAATCGTGCATACGCTTTAAAATATTCGTCACAGTTTGAAGAGCAGCTTCCGCTGTCCGAAGCATCGATATCGCATCCTCATTATTACGAATCGCCACGCGCATACCGCTCGCTCTCGCATGCATACGAGTCACAATCGCAATGTTAGCTGGATTATCACAAGCATGGTTTAACTTCTTACCAGTCGCCAAATGCTCCATCGCAACATGCATACGCTTCTCATTCTCATACAACGACTGCCTAGCATTCATACTTAAAACATTCGTACCAATACGCATAATAGATACTCCTTATAAAATTGATATAGTCAGTGTTCTAAAGCTAATAAACGGATATGGAAGGATCAAAGGGTTTGTACTTACTTTATCTTTTTGTTTTCATACACAGGACTAGGCTACAATCAGCCCTTACCGCTTCTAAATATGGATAAATCTTCTCTTCCAGCTAAGGAAAGCATTTAATCTATCTATATAGAAAAAATAAACCTCTCCGCAAGCAGAGAGGTTTATTCATGCAACTAACTCAAATGGCTTATTGTAATAATTTAGAAACCATTTGTGGAGTTTGGTTTGCTTGAGAAAGCATGCTGATACCAGCTTCGTTCAAGATTTTGAACTTAGTCATTTCAGACATTTCTTTCGCCATGTCAGCGTCTTCGATTTGAGAAGCAGAAGATGCCATAGAATTTTCTTGGCTCTTAAGGTTTGTTACGTTAAAGTCAAGACGGTTTAAAGTTGCACCAAGGTCAGCGCGGCTATTAGCAATGCTTTCAAGTGCTGCATCGATTTGTTTTACAGCATCTAAAGCTGCTGGTTTACCTGTAGCTGGAGCACCTGGAGCAGCTGGAGCAGCTGCAAGTTTAGCAAATCCGTCTTTAATTGCTGTATATGCAGTATCTTTGTTAGGTTCAGTCGCATAGTTATTTAAAGCTGCTTCAAAGTCTGTAATAGTAGCAGCATCAAAATTAGCTTTATTAGTATTCCATGCAGCTTTTAAATCGTCGACAGCTGTAGTTTTATCACCATCATTTGTAGCAACTGTTGCAGCATCAAATGCAACTTTAAAATTATTAAATGCAGTATTCATTGCTGTAACATCAGCAGTTCCGCCAGTTGCAGATGCACCTTCAATTGATAATGTATCAAGTCCTAAAGCTTTAGCTGTAGAGCTACCTAATTTAATGTCAAGTTGTTTACCAGCATCATCAGAATCTAATGTTTGGATTTTAATTGTAATATTACCAACTTGTGTATCGCCTTCACCGCTTAGTAGTGCTTTATCATTAAATTGTGTATTTTTTGCAATGTAATCAATTTGATCTTTTAATGCAGAAAACTCTTTTTGTAGAGCAGATTGGTTCTTTGCCGTGTTAGTGCCAGTTGCAGATTGGTTTGCAAGGTCACGCATACGAAGTAAGATATTTGAAACAGAATTTAGAGCAGAATCAGCTGTACGGATTAAAGAGATTCCGTCTTGTGTGTTACGAGAAGCAACGTTTAAGCCACCTTCACGTGCTTTCATACGAGTTGCGATTGCAAGGCCTGCTGCATCGTCAGAAGCGTTGTTGATACGTTTACCGCTTGATAAACGGTCCATAGCGTTGCTCATTTTTGCTTGGTTTTGGCGCATGTACTCTTGCGTACGCATGCTATTAATGTTTGTATTAATTCTCATGTTAAGAACCCCCATTTTTTTATATTGACTTTTCTGCAAATTGAAAAACGGTAATATGCGAAAAAATCAATTTCGAGATTTATTGTAATCCTTGCTACAATGGGTGTCAACTAAAAATTCGAATTAATAAATATAAAAAAATAACAGTTTAACAATTTAGTCGTTTTTTTATTACAATATTATTAAAAGGATTATTGCAAACTTTTAAAAAAAACTCTAATATTAGATTATCTTTGTTTACCGAAAAGGTGATATTATGTTAGTTGGAAATATAGTAAAAGAAGTGCTTGCATATAAGAAAGGACAAATTCAGCAAAAGCTAAGTAGTCCACAAGCATTCGTTAGTAGTCGTTTTCAAGAGAAGTTGCAGAGTGAACCTGTGAAGGAGACGAAGGGTACTGCGCAGCCGGCAAGTGTAGAGAATATGAGTCAGCCGGTACAATCTACGAAAATAGAAACGGTCGTAAATAAACCGGAACAATCTATTAATAAAGTAGAGGAAGCGAGTAAGCCTGAAGAAAAAGCTGAAACGAAGAACGTAGATGAAGTGCAAGTCGCACAAAAAGAGTTTGAACGACGTTTCCCAGAAACGAAAAATGAGGCTGCTGATACGTGGGAATTAACGAAGAAGTATAATATTCAAAAAATACGTTCTTCCAATGAGGGGAAGTATGAGGATATTATTGATCGCGCTAGCCGTACATATGGAATTCCGAAAACGTTAATTCAAAAAATGATTGAAGTAGAGTCTAATTTTAATCCGAAAACGGTGTCACATGCAGGTGCGATGGGTCTTATGCAGCTTATGCCAGCGAATGTGAAAGAGATGGGTATAAAAAATCCATTTTCACCAGCTGAAAGTATTGAGGGCGGTGTGAAAGAGTTAAGCGGTTATTTAAAGAAAAATAACGGCGACTTAGTATTGGCACTTGCTTCTTATAATGCTGGCCCTGGTAATGTGAGAAAGTACGGAGGCGTACCGCCATTTAAAGAAACGCAAGGATATATTAAAAAAATATTAAATATCGACGTTTCAAAATAAGAAATTTCATATATAGAGAGAACATGAAATTTTCGTGAACATGATATGGGAGTTGGCTAGATTTGAAATTACAAGATGATATTCCGTTAACAATTTATTTTGAAATCGGAAATACGAAAAAGAAAATTGAAGATTTGCTTCATATTACGAAAGGTACATTGTATCGTCTTGAAAATTCAACGAAAAATACGGTGCGTCTTATGCTTGAGAATGAAGAGATTGGAACCGGAAAGATTTTGACGAAAAACGGGAAGATGTACGTTGAAATCGTTGAATTGAAAAGGTAGGGAAGGGGATTGTCATGAGTGGCGAAAAATTAAGCCAAGAGCAAATTGATGCCCTGCTGAAGGCGGTAAATGAAGGCGAGGAAATGCCAGCTTTCGCACAAGAAGCAGGGAAGCAAGAGAAATTTCAAGAGTATGATTTTAATAGACCGGAGAAGTTCGGTGTTGAGCATTTACGTAGCTTGCAAGCAATTGCTTCTACATTTGGTAAACAGACGTCACAGACGTTGTCAGCGCGTATGCGTATTCCGATTGAGTTAGAGCCTTCTACGGTTGAACAAGTTCCATTCACGAGTGAGTATGTGGAGAAAATGCCGAAAGATTATTATTTATATTGTGTTATTGATCTTGGCCTTCCAGAGCTTGGAGAAATTGTAATTGAGATTGATTTAGCATTTGTTATTTATATTCATGAATGTTGGCTTGGTGGAGATAGTAAGCGTAACTTTACGATGCGCAGACCACTTACTGCATTTGAGTTTTTAACACTGGATAATATTTTTATGCTCCTTTGCAAAAATTTAGAGCAATCATTTGAAAGTGTTGTGGCGATTGAACCGAAATTTGTAACGACGGAGACAGATCCGAATGCATTAAAGATTACGACAGCGAGTGATATCATTTCATTACTGAACGTAAATATGAAAACAGATTTTTGGAATACGACGGTGCGTATCGGTATTCCGTTCTTATCTGTTGAAGAAATTATGGATAAGTTAACGTCTGAAAATATTGTCGAACATTCTTCGGATAAGCGTAAAAAGTATACGTCTGAAGTGGAAGTGAAAGTAAATCAAGTGTATAAACCTGTTCACGTTGCAATTGGCGAGCAGAAGATGACAATGGGTGAGATTGAACAAATTGAAGAAGGCGATATTATTCCGCTTCATACGAAAGTTTCGGATGAATTACTTGGTTATGTAGATGGAAAGCATAAATTTAATTGTTTTATTGGGAAAGATGGAACGCGTAAGGCGCTCTTATTTAAAAGTTTTATAGAGTAGGAGGATCCATATGAAGCATGAAGTATCTCCTGTGTCATTAATGGGATTAGAAGATTTTGCAGGAAAGCGAAATGAAGCGGGTAAAGCACATATTGATACCGTTTCAGATATTTCGATTGAACTTGGTGTAAAGCTTGGAAAGTCATCTATTACGCTTGGTGATGTGAAACAGTTAAAAGTGGGCGATGTTCTGGAAGTAGAGAAAAACCTAGGACATAAAGTAGATGTGTATTTAAGTAATATGAAAGTCGGCATCGGTGAAGCGATCGTAATGGACGAGAAGTTCGGTATTATCATTTCTGAAATTGAAGCCGATAAGAAGCAAGCTGCGCTTATGAAAGCGCAAAGTCAAATGCAAGATAAAGAGTAGAGGAGGAGTCATATGTCGTATATGACGACCTTATTTCAAGTCGTTTTACTGTTTGGTGCGCTCGGCTACGGTGCATATTATATGACGAAAAAGACGCGCAAGCAGCAGTTTTTTAAACAAGGTGAAAATGGCCATATTCAAGTAAAAGACGGCGTGTATTTAAATCATCAAACGAGTGCCTTTTTATTTGAAGTGGATGGCAAGCAAGTGTTCACTGTTATTAGTAATAACGGTGTACAATCTGTGCAATTAACAGGAACAGGAAATCAGTTTCAACAAGCGCTAGAAGACGCGGTGAAGAGTGAAACGAAAAAAGTAGAGGATCCATCATGAGAATAAAGAAACAGTTATCATTATTAGCCGTTATTTTCGTATTTTCTATCGTTTTTTCAATTGTTTTTGTAAATCCAGCGTATGCGGCCCCGAACGGTTTTATTAATTTCGAAAATGGAAAAGAGTTTACGAGTAATTCAAGTGTACAGTTATTTGCGCTCGTTACCCTATTATCATTATCTTCTTCTATCGTTCTATTATTTACACATTTTACTTATTTTATGATCGTTCTTGGGATTACACGTCAAGGACTTGGGGTAATGAACTTACCACCGAACCAAGTACTCGTTGGACTTGCACTATTTTTATCCCTCTTCACGATGCAGCCTGTACTTGGGCAGCTAAAGAGCGATGTTTGGGATCCGATGACGAAAGAGAAAATAACAGTAAGTCAAGCTGCGGAGACGACAGCTCCGATTATGAAAGAGTATATGTCAAAGCATACATATAAGCATGATTTAAAAATGATGCTGAAAGTGCGCGGAGAAGAGTTGCCGAAAGATTTGAAAGATCTTTCCTTATTTACGCTCGTACCATCCTTTACGTTAACGCAAATCCAAAAAGGGTTGTTAACGGGGATGTTCATTTATTTAGCGTTTGTATTTATAGATTTGATTATTAGTACACTTTTAATGTACCTCGGGATGATGATGGTACCGCCGATGATTTTAAGTTTACCATTTAAAATACTCGTTTTCGTATATTTAGGTGGATATACAAAAATCGTCGACATTATGTTTAAAACGGTCGCCTGAAGCGTTTGATGCTATGTGATAGGAGTCATATAAATGAATACGTCACCAATTATAGATATTTTTCAAACCTTTTTTTATAAAGGGGTTATGATTTTAATGCCGGTTGCCGGTGTTAGTATGATTGTCGTTATTATTATCGCTGTCATTATGGCGATGATGCAAATTCAAGAACAAACGCTGACGTTTTTACCGAAAATGGCGAGTATTGTACTCGTTATTATCATTTTAGGTCCGTGGATGTTTCAAGAGTTAACGACGCTTATTTTAGATTTATTTGATAAAATCCCATCGCTATTGCGTTCGTACTAAGATAGGTGAACTGAAATGAATATGGAATTATGGGCGGTGACGTTTTTTGCGTTTTGCCGCATTACTTCATTTTTATATTTTTTACCGTTTTTCTCAGGTCGATCCATTCCAGCGATGGCAAAGGTTACAGTTGGACTTGCTCTTTCGATTACAGTGGCCGATCAAGTTGATGTCTCTCACGTAAAGACAACTTGGGACGTTGCAGCTTATGCAGGTACGCAAATTGTAATCGGATTATCGCTTTCAAAAATTGTAGAAATGCTGTGGAATATTCCAAAAATGGCAGGGCATATTTTAGACTTTGATATCGGTTTATCACAGGCAAGTTTGTTTGATGTAAATGCGGGTTCACAGTCTACTTTACTTTCAACCATTTTTGATATATTTTTTCTCATTATTTTTATTTCACTTGGCGGCATTAATTATTTCGTTGCCACGATTTTAAAGTCGTTTCAATATACAGAGGCGATTTCAAAATTGCTGACGACTAGTTTCCTAGATAGTCTACTCGCAACGTTATTATTTGCGATTACATCAGCGGTTGAAATTGCTCTTCCGCTTATGGGAAGTTTGTTCATCATTAACTTTGTTTTAATTTTAATCGCAAAAAACGCTCCGCAATTAAACGTTTTTATGAATGCGTACGTCATTAAAATCACATGTGGTATTTTGTTTATTGCGATGAGTGTACCGATGCTCGGTTATGTGTTTAAAAATATGACGGATGTATTGCTTGAGGAATATACGAAACTATTTAACTTTTTCTTGACGAAGTAGGGGGACGCGCATGGCAAAGGATAATAAAACAGAAAAGGCCACCCCGCAGAAGCGTAAGAAATCGCGTGAAGAAGGGAATATTGCCCGGAGTAAAGATTTAAATAATTTATTTTCCATACTAGTATTAGCAGTTGTCGTTTACTTTTTCGGAGATTGGCTCGGATATGAGATTGCGAATTCTGTAGCGGTGCTGTTTGATCAAATTGGAAAAAATACAGATTCAACTGAGTATTTTTATTTGATGGGGATTTTATTACTAAAAGTATCCGCGCCAATATTAATACTCGTATACGCTTTTCATTTATTTAATTATATGATTCAAGTCGGTTTCTTATTTTCTTCTAAAGTCATTAAGCCGAAAGCGTCACGTATTAACCCAAAAAACTATTTTACGAGATTGTTTAGTCGTAAAAGTTTAGTAGATATTTTGAAATCACTATTTTATATGGGATTAATCGGTTACGTCGCTTACATTCTGTTTAAAAAGAATTTAGAGAAGATTGTTAGTATGATTGGATTTAACTGGACTGCGTCACTTACTGAAATTATTAGGCAAATTAAATTTATCTTTTTAGCTATTTTAATTATATTAATTGTTCTTTCTATTATTGATTTTATTTATCAAAAATGGGAGTACGAACAAGATATTAAGATGAAAAAAGAAGAAGTAAAAAGGGAGCATAAAGATAATGAAGGGGACCCGCAAGTAAAGGGAAAGCGAAAAAACTTTATGCATGCCATCTTGCAAGGGACAATTGCGAAGAAGATGGATGGTGCAACATTTATTGTAAACAACCCGACTCATATTTCGGTCGTACTTCGGTACAATAAACAGGTTGATGCGGCGCCAATTGTCGTTGCAAAAGGGGAAGATGAGCTCGCATTATACATACGAACGCTTGCCCGCGAACAAGAAATACCAATGGTGGAAAACCGTCCGCTTGCTCGTTCTTTATATTATCAAGTCGAGGAAGATGAGACGATTCCAGAAGATTTATACGTAGCTGTAATTGAAGTTATGCGCTATTTAATTCAAACGAATGAACTTGAAGTATAATAGCGCGGTTGGAGGAGATCTCTTGTGTTTAAGATAGATTCTGCAAGAACCTATTTTTCTATCTTTTTAGCAGCGTCATTCGTAGTGGCGCTCTTAATTCCACTTCCACCATTTATACTTGATATCGTTATCGTTTTTTTACTAAGTATGTCAGTGCTTATTTATATGCGAGCAACAAGTATTAACGAGTGGGATGAATTAAAGTCATTTCCGACGATGCTGTTATTAATCGGGATTTTCCGCGTATCGATTAACGTATCGACGACGCGAGCGATTTTGACAGACGGAAATGCGGGGCATGTTATTGAAGAGTTCGGTCAGTTTGTTATTGGCGGGAACTTATTAATTGGTATCGTTATTTTCATAGTATTAATCATATTCCAGTTTATCGTTGCAAACGGTGCATCTCGTACAGCTGAAGTTGCAGCTCGTTTTACACTTGATTCTTTACCCGGGAAACAAATGTCGATCGATGCTGATTTAAACCAGCGTATTATTACTGAAAAAGATGCACAGGCAAAACGAAAGAAATTAAATATGGAAACAGAGTTTTACGGAGCGATGGATGGTGCCGGAAAGTTCATTAAAGGGGACGTTATTTTCGGGATTGTCATTTTATTCGTAAACATTATTTTCGGTTTAATTGTCGGGATGATGCAGCAGGGCATGAGTTTTGCTGAAGCAGCTATTCATTATACACAGCTAACTGTCGGTGACGGAATCGTAAACCAAATCGGTTCGTTAATGCTTGCGATTTCAACTGGGATTATCGTAACGCGTGTATTTGATGGTTCATCTGATACAGTAACAGAAGGTATCTTTAAAGAGTTATTAGCACATGAAGTTGTTGTATATGCGCTTGGTGGTTTATTTATTGCGATGGGTATTTTCACTCCGCTACCATTTCTACCGTTTGCTCTTGTTGGTGGAACAATTATTTTCTTAGGAATTCGTAATAAAAACCGAATAAAGAAAGAAAAAGAAGACGAGCTTCAAAAAGAATTAGAAATGATTCAAGGCGAAGATGAGCAACTGCAACAAGTGGAAGATTCATTCGGAGTATTTACAGATAAATATCCAATTATAGTAGAACTCGGTTTAGATTTAGCAGCCCTTGTAAAGCAGAAGATTAACGGGGAAACAGCTCGTGATAAAGTTGTTCTTATGAGGAAGTCGATTATTACCGACCTTGGTATTAACGTTCCTGGCATTAACTTTAAAGATAATACGAGTTTTAGACCACGCGGACGTTACATTATTCGTATTAAAGGTGCGAAGGCAGCTGAAGGTGTTTTGAAATCAGGTTATTTATTAGCACTGAAAACACCGAATGTAATGGCCGATTTAGATGCAGAACCAGCGAAAGATCCGATTTTCGGTGAAGATGGATATTGGATTTTAGAACATATGGTACAAGATGCACAAATGAAAGGCTATCAAGTATTAGAGCCGCTTAGCATATTAATTACACATTTAGATGTTATCGTTAGACGTAATCTTCATGAATTAATTCAGCGTCAACATGTAAAAGACTTAATTAACTCGCTTGAAAATGATAACGGTGTTTTATTAGAAGAGATTAAGAAGAAAGAAATCGACTTATCACTCGTTCAAAATGTTATTAAACAATTGCTAAAAGAGGGTATTTCTATTCGTGATTTACCAACTATTATCGAAGGTATTATTGACGGAAAAGAAATTTATCAAAATCATGTCGACGGTGTAACGTCATTCGTCCGTGAATGTATTTCAAAAGTGATTTGTGAAAATGCGAAAAATCCTGACAGTAAAATATATGCGGCGCTCTTCTCAGATTCAATAGAGTTAGATGCGGATGTTGTAAATAATTCATACCAAGGTTACTTATTAAACTGGGATTTAGATTTAGAAACACGTGTTGTTGAACAAGTACAGCGTGTCTTTAAACAAGCTCGTTTAATGGGAAGAGAACCAGTATTATTAACGCGTAGAAAGGATTTCAGATTTGCGATTGTAAGACTTCTTGAGCGTTATCAAGTAGAAGCGCAAGTACTTTGTATTAGCGAATTAGCACCGGAAATTGTTGTAGATCAAATTGCCTATATTGAATAGTAGGGGGTGAAGTAATGGAAAGTACAGAAAAGAAAGAAGCGTTGATGCGAATAAAAGCAGCTTCAAAAAATGAATTGTATCGAAAGTTATTTGACCAATATGGTACAGATTATTATTACGTTGTCGATGAAAGTGTAAAACGAAATATCCCGTTTTTTTGGAAAAAGAATTATGAAATGTTAGTTGCTTTTCCAGAGGATAAACAGGAAGAAGTGAATGTAGGCACAGCTCAATTTCATGAACAACTAATGGATGTTGTAAATGATTCTTCAGAACAAATTGTGAAGGCGAACGGAATTCAATCGGTACTGCACAATTTAGAAAACGTGACGACTTCTATGTCATATGCGGCGATGCAAACAGGAAATAGTGAAGAATGGACAAGAAAGAAAGAGAAACTATTAAAGCTGTTTGAAAAAGGTATCGTCGTTGTGAAACAGACGGAAGAAACGAAAGTAACGGAAAAGCAAAAAACTGTGAAAAAAGTCGTTCCCGTTAAGAAAGAAGAAGTGGTTGTAAAGAAAGAAAAGCAAGAATCTGTACCTTTTATTATTCAAAAGGTAATTCGCATGCTAGAGCAAAACGATGTAGAACAATATTTCATTCATGCATATGCTGAAAAGTTAAAAGTGAAGTTTGAGAATGCGACGATGATTACAGAAGAAGAAGTGATCGGATACATATTGGAAGATATGAGATCTCATTTCAATACGGAAAACGTTTTTGAAAAAGAAGTGCAAACAATTGCATTAATCGGTCCAACTGGAGTTGGAAAAACGACGACTCTTGCGAAAATGGCATGGCAGTTTCACGGTAAGAAAAAAACGGTCGGTTTTATTACGACAGATCATTCGCGCATTGGAACAGTACAGCAACTGCAAGATTACGTCAAGACGATTGGATTTGAAGTAATCGCTGTACGTGATGAAGCTGCAATGACAAGAGCGCTTACGTATTTTAAAGAAGAAGCGCGCGTCGATTATATTTTAATTGATACCGCCGGAAAAAATTATCGTGCGTCAGAAACAGTAGAAGAAATGATTGAAACGATGGGACAAGTAGAGCCAGATTACATTTGTTTAACGTTATCAGCTTCGATGAAAAGTAAAGATATGATTGAAATCATTACGAACTTTAAAGATATTCATATTGATGGTATCGTATTTACGAAATTTGATGAAACAGCAAGTAGTGGTGAATTATTGAAAATTCCAGCAGTATCATCGGCTCCAATTGTATTAATGACAGACGGACAAGACGTGAAGCAACATATACATATCGCTACAGCTGAACATTTAGCGAAACAAATGTTGCAAACATCATAGAAAAGAGGTGAAGGATAAGGCAACTGCCTTATTCAAACGAGTATGAACGGTCTTTATATAGGTTCTATGGGTATGATGAATTACATGCAGCGCATTAATGTTCATTCGAATAACGTTGCAAATGCTCAAACGACAGGATTTAAAGCAGAAAATATGACTTCTAAAGTATTTGATGTACAAGACACATATCGCCGCGGAGATGGGGCTGTGACAAATATCGGTTCGACTGATTACGCTGTAGTACCAGCCGCAACGCATGTGAACTTAGTACAAGGAAATATACAAATGACAAATAGTGATACAGATTTCTTTTTAGATGACGGTACGGCCGGCACAGCTTCGTTTTTCGTTACATCTAAAAATAATGAAACGTTTTTAACGAGAGACGGTAGTTTTACATTAAATAGTGATCGTTACCTGCAAACAACTTCAGGCGCTTTCGTAATGGGAGAGAATAATGAACGTATTCGTATTCCAGAAGGAGCAAAAGTAGCTGTACAAGCAGACGGTACGTTATATGATGCAGTAACACAAAATAATATTGCCCGCCTGCAAACAAAAACAGTAGGTGCAGAAGCGAATAATCGTCTCGTACAAAGAGAGAACAAAAGCTTTACACTAGCAGAAGGAAACATTGCTGATTTACCGAACGGAGTAGGGACAGTAAAAAATCATATGCTAGAAAATTCAAATGTAGATATGACGAAAGAGATGGCTGATCTTATGACGGATCAAAAAATGATTTCAGCGTCACAACGCGTTATGACTTCATTTGATAAAATTTATGAAAAAGAAGCGAACGAAATATTGAGATAGGAGACTTTCCTTAGCGGAAGTCTTTTTTTATTGCTTTTATTACAGTTACATCATAAAATGATAATGATTATCAACATCGTTATTGTGAGGATAGAATTTCATAATGATAGCAATGTTTATTTAACTAAGTGAATTAAAAAAGGGGTAACTAACTGTTACGATTTATTTAACCAATTATAACCAAAGTTAATTAAATATATCAGCAAGCCCTGCTAGTCAAGTGATTGGCTAGTAGTGAGGGTTAACTGCGGGCAATCCCTAAAGCTGATTGAACTACAACG
>NZ_JAEHBI010000269.1:0-281 GCF_016483705.1 Bacillus cereus group sp. N6 | reverse complement strand
TACAAAAGCAAAACGAAACTATATATAAATTAACAACCAAATTAACGATAGTAGATATACAAAAAGATCTGTTGAATTTGATGAAAGATGATGCGGATACCTTTACAAATCAAATCCAACTGGAGATTAGCCTCCTAAAAAGTTATAAGAAAGATTGGGATCAAGTGAAAGACTGCATCACACAGCTTTCAACAAATACCAGCAATCCTAAAGTACAATTGGCACAATTAAAAAGATTAAAAGACTTAAATAGCCAATTGGAGGCGCAAATGAACGAATTT
>NZ_JAEHBI010000268.1:0-282 GCF_016483705.1 Bacillus cereus group sp. N6 | reverse complement strand
CAACTGGTGCTCCTTGAGGAACAGGAGCTACAGGTGCAACTGGATCTACTGGACAAACTGGAGCAACAGGTCCAACGGGAGTAACAGGTTCAACAGGAGCCACAGGAATAACAGGAGCAACAGGTCCAACGGGAGTAACAGGTTCAACAGGAGTAACAGGTCCAACGGGAGCGACGGGAGTAACAGGTTCAACAGGACCAACAGGAGCGACGGGAGTAACAGGAGTAACAGGTCCAACAGGAGCAGCGGGAGCCACTGGGGCGACTGGCACAACGCGAACGC
>NZ_JAEHBI010000267.1:0-289 GCF_016483705.1 Bacillus cereus group sp. N6 | reverse complement strand
CCGCCCGCCCCTCCCCCCGCGCCCGCCCCTGGTGCCATACCCTCTGCCCCCCGCGTCCTTGCCACCCGATCCGTTGCCACCCGAGCCGTTGCCACCAGAACCACTGCCACCAGAACCATTGCCACCCGAGCCGTTGCCGCCAGAACCGTTACCACCGGAACTGTTGCCACTAGAACCACCGCCATCAGAACCGTTACCTCCTGAGCCGTTGCCACCAGAACCGTTACCACCAGAACCAATACCTCCAGAAACAAAACAGCCAGAACCTATGACACCAGACACGGATCAA
>NZ_JAEHBI010000266.1:0-290 GCF_016483705.1 Bacillus cereus group sp. N6 | reverse complement strand
AGTTGTTGGCTTGTTTTCACTTCTCCAATAGACTGAATATGAACTACTTTCTTTCCTATAATCAGTCTTTCATAATTGGCATAAAATCCTTGGATTAAATCTTTTTTGGATTTATAAGAAGTGTGATAACCATTTTTGTACTTTTCGAACGAATTTTTCCTCGCCTTATCAAAATCTTTTGAAGCCTGTTTAGGAACTTGTGCGTTGATGTCATTTAACCACTCATATCTCTTTCGCTTCTTGATCTTTGTAAATCGTTTCTGTAAAGCTAACTGTGAAACAGATTTTCC
>NZ_JAEHBI010000265.1:0-290 GCF_016483705.1 Bacillus cereus group sp. N6 | reverse complement strand
TGCGTTAGTTGCCCTTTTATATTGTGGACGACAACGCCATTACCTTCTTTTTTCTTACGCCACCCTTTACGATAAGCGCCTGTTTTTTTAGGACCACTTTGTCTTAATTTACTTACAGCAAGATCGGCTACTTCTTCCTGCGCGGTTAACAATTCTTCTTCCACAACATGCGCATATCTTTGTAACTCTCTAGCAATCTCACTCGCAAAATCGTTCATATTAAACGTGCTCCTTTGCGATAATAGTCAATGTTTGATACATTTCATCATCATTCATTGGCGGTTCGATAA
>NZ_JAEHBI010000264.1:0-293 GCF_016483705.1 Bacillus cereus group sp. N6 | reverse complement strand
ATACAATTTTCTTGTGAATGAATTTCCCACACAACAAGGACGCGATGCGACGCGCTATACGTTATTTTTATTTTCCACAATTAGCAACCGATTAGTTGTAGCTCCTCCGGCTCAAGTGTTTCAAATTGCGACGATGTTGCAGTCACTGTATACAACGTTATCAATCTTAATTTCTGAATTCATTATGACAAATGTCACACGCAATCAAATTCTTAATATTTTAGCAGCTTTAGTCACAACAACTTCCGCTGTTTCAGACGGGGGCGGTGTCGGGCCTACAGGTCCAACGGCAG
>NZ_JAEHBI010000263.1:0-294 GCF_016483705.1 Bacillus cereus group sp. N6 | reverse complement strand
ACATGTGGTGTCCATTTTTTCGCAATTTGGATCGTTTGATCCGTAGAACCTGTATCGACAATAATAATTTCATCTACCAGATCCCCAATGGATTGTAAACAATGAGGTAAGGTATGTTCTTCATTTTTGACAATCATACATAAACTAATGGTAATCATAAAAGTGATCCTTTCTGTTTGAAGTAATATGCTTATGTGTATGTAGATTTGTTTTTTTCTGTTCGAATTTAAAAAATTAATTGCTAAACGATTGAATAGATAGAAAGGTAAAAAAAGAGTGTTGTCAACGGTAAGC
>NZ_JAEHBI010000262.1:0-297 GCF_016483705.1 Bacillus cereus group sp. N6 | reverse complement strand
CCAATCCCCCTTTTGTTTTTGCTCACGCAAAAAATGGCTTGCTTTCGCTAGCCATAAAAAATATAAAAACCTTGGACTTTGTCCAAACCTACAAGGGGAACTCTTCCCCTTGACCCCATCAATCGAACTCCCCAACCCCTCACTCCTTGAGGGGCTCCCTCGCCGGTTGGCAGGCCAAAACGTTCCGTTTTGACATTCCAAGAGGGTCTTGGTGCAGTGAAGTTGTCAACTCCTTAATGCTCACTTCGTTCCGCTTACCGTTGACAACACTCTTTTTTTACCTTTCTATCTATTCAA
>NZ_JAEHBI010000261.1:0-299 GCF_016483705.1 Bacillus cereus group sp. N6 | reverse complement strand
TTCTGTTGAAATTGTTTTGCCTTTTGTTGATGCCTTTTTGCTTTTTTGTGGTCGCCAAGCTGTTCATAACAATGTGCCAATTGTTGATGCGGAACCCATGTGTAAAAAGCTGATTGATTCAGCATCCAGGCATAACGAGAAGAGGGTTTTTGTTGATAAGCCGTTGTATACCAAAAAATAGCGGCTTCTATGTTCCCTTGTCGTAAAAAATGTTCGCCCATCCGGCAACTAAAGGGAGGATAAGGCATATCTAAAGATAAAGCTTGTAAGGTGATTTCTTGTTCTTTTTCGATTTGATT
>NZ_JAEHBI010000260.1:0-304 GCF_016483705.1 Bacillus cereus group sp. N6 | reverse complement strand
TGTGAACAATATCCCTAGTAATCGTTTCATTTCGTTTCTCCTCCAATAGAAAAAGCACCACCGATTGGTGATGCTTCCTGTTGTATTTTTATTTATCTGTTAATGTTGTTCCCTCATGATCACTCCAAATCCCTAGTGAAACCCCCAGGGTGAAGAGATACGGTAACATTTCATCAATAAAACTCTTGGTTTCTAGCAATCCTGCCTTCGCACAAATGAATCCCAGGAGGGATGCAAGTGCCACCCCTGTTTTCCAGTTACGGAATCGTTTTTGGATGTTTTCTTTTGTCATGTCTAATCCGTC
>NZ_JAEHBI010000026.1:0-79494 GCF_016483705.1 Bacillus cereus group sp. N6 | reverse complement strand
GAGTATTTTTTTTCATGTTTTCAAATCGGAAACATGTATTTGGCCTGCTTTTTTGTCTGAAAAAGCTGAGTAGTTACAAAAAGAGATGCAATCTATTGGTAGTAGATTGCATCTCTTTTTATTGTACTTGTCGGCGCAGTATACCCCACCTAGTATTCCGGTGAATATATCAGCGATTCTTCGGATATATCGACGATTTTTTAAATATATCAGCGATTATTTCAATATATCGACGTTTCGACACGATATATCCATTTACCAACAAATTCCGACATGACGAAACTGAAAAATACCCCAGCGTAACTTTACATACATACAAAAAAGACGACCGTTTAACAGTCGTCTTTTCCTACTTATTTCGGAGAATTCCCCACATATTGCGTAATATCAACATTTAGCGCTTGTGCTAAACGCATACCGTACTCTTGATCTGCACGGAAGAAGTTACAAACAGCTAGTAATTTCGTGCGCTCATTTACGTCTTTTAAGTCATTTGTTAAGTTTGCAATTAAGTTGTCTTGCTCTTCTTTAGAGAATGAACGGTAACGCTCACCTGCTTGTTTGAAATCATTTGGTTTGTCAATTTTTTCACGAGATACATAGCCTTCTACTTTCATAGTTGAATCGCGGTAAGTTGGATCTTCCACTGGATTTTCAGTATGACGGCTCGGTTCGTAATTAATTGTAGATGGGTTTTGATTGATTTGCATCGCACCATCACGTTGTTGGTTGTGAACAGCTGCGTATGGGCAGTTTACAGGAATTTGTAAGTAGTTTGCACCAAGACGGTAACGCTGTGTATCTGGATAAGAGAATAAACGACCTTGTAATAATTTATCTTCAGATGGTTCAATACCATTTACAGTTGCACTTGGAGAGAACGCCACTTGCTCTACTTCCGCAAAGAAATTTTTCGGATTACGATTTAACGTCATCGTCCCCACTTCAATTAATGGGAAGCGATCTTCTGGCCATACTTTCGTCGGATCTAATGGATCGAAATCTAAAGAATCCGTTTCATCTAGTTGCATCACTTGTACGTGTAAATCCCACTTCGGATAATTTCCTTTTTCGATTGCATCGAACAAGTCACGAGTTGCATGGTTGAAGTCTTTTCCTTGTACTTCTTGCACCTCTTTTGCACTTAAGTTACGTACACTTTGCTGTGGTTTCCAGTGATATTTAATGTAGACGATTTTACCTTCTGCATTAATCCATTTAAATGAGTGAACACCGAAACCTTCCATTTCACGATAGCTTGCCGGTGTACCGTAATCAGAAAATACCCACGTCATCATATGTGTAGATTCCGGGCTTAACGTCATGAAATCCCAATAACGATCTGGCGTTTGAATGTTTGTATCAGGTGCTGGTTTTAAAGAATGCACCATATCAGGGAATTTAATTGCATCGCGAATGAAGAAGACTGGTAAGTGGTTACCTACGATATCGTAATTTCCTTCTTCTGTATAAAATTTAACAGCGAACCCACGTGGGTCACGAGCTGTTTCCGGAGAACCTTGACCATGAATAACCGTTGAGAAACGAACAAATACAGGCGTTTCAGTTCCTTCATTTTGTAAAAATGCTGCCTTCGTATATTGCTTCATGCTGTTTTTCGTTACGAATACACCGTGAGCACCTGCACCACGTGCATGCACAACACGCTCTGGAATACGTTCACGATCAAAGTGAGCTAGTTTTTCTACTAAATGATAGTCTTCTAATAATACCGGTCCACGGCGACCAGCTGTACGAGAATTTTGGTTATCTCCAACTGGAGCACCTTGGTTTGTTGTTAAGCGATTATTTGGATTCATCTAGGGGATCCTCCTCTTTCTCTCTTAGTAATCATTGTTTATTTAAAATTATTATAAACTAATTATTATTTAAAACTAGATTCTTGTCAACTATTTCCTTCATTTTTTTGGAAACAATTTCAGCTAAGCAATCAATAAATACAGATTGTGAATTTGGCATATTCGGTCTAAAATATGCCACGTTTAATTCATCAGTTACAACTTTACATTCGTAATCATTGTCATATAAAACTTCTAAATGCTCTGCCACAAATCCAACCGGACAGTATACGAAAGATTCATAGCCATGCTTTTCAAATAAATCTCTCGTTAAATCTTGCACATCCGGACCAATCCATGGGTCAGACGTATTTCCAGCACTTTGCCAACCCGTTGTATAATTTGGAATATCGGCAGCCTCCGCAATTAAATCCGCTGTATGTTGCAATTGCTCCACATAAGGGTCTTCTGCTGCAATAATTTTCTCTGGTAAACTATGTGCTGAAAAAATCACGACAGCTTTCTCTTTATCTTCAATCTTTGTAAATGTTTCTTTTAGTTGCTCTGTCCAATACGAAATAAATTTCGGTTCATCGTACCATTGTTCAATCGGTTCAATAACAGGACCACCAATTTCTTCCGAAAGACGAATAGCACGGTCATTATATGCTTTAATGCTAAATGTAGAATAATGCGGTGCTAATACGATACTAATCGCCTGCTCAATTCCATCTTTCTTCATCTCTTCTACTGCATCCTCTATAAATGGAGCTATATGTTTTAATCCTAAGTAACAAGTAAATTCATACTCTTTAAATATTTTATTCATTGAATCTGTTAATTTATGCGCTTGCTCTTTCGTAATTTTTGCAAGTGGTGAAATTCCGCCAATCGCTTTATAGCGTCTGATTAAGTCTTGGAGTGCTTCTTCTGAAGGTTTATGCCCGTGGCGAATATGTGTATAGTACGCTTCTACATCATCTAATGATTCTGGCGTTCCATACGCCATTACGAGTAAACCTATTTTTTTCTTTGTCATCTATATAACACCTCAATTTTATAAATGAGAATCTTTTTCAAGAACATTTGTTTCCAATTATAACAACTAATAATAAGTACGTCAAAATAATTATTCTAAATAAGTATTATTTCTAATATGATTTTGAATTTTATATGACAATTTATTTAATAGAAAAGCGACTTACTTTTATGCAAGTCGCTTTTCTTCTATTCTTTAATATTTACCCCATACTCTTTAAACCAAACATGAATTTGCGCTAAATGAGCTAAAAGCTGCGGACCAGTCATTAATTGACCGAACCAAGGGGATTGAAATGCACTGCCACCTGACTCAATTAATCCACTCAGCTGTTCTTTATCAAATAGTTCATGCAAAATTGAGCCTTTATCTGTTAATAAATTTTGTAGCCATACTGTTACCGCTTTTGTATAATGCGGATTATGGGTTTTGGGATACGGGCTCTTCTTTCTATATAAGATGTCATTTGGAAGTAATCCTTCTAACGCCTTACGCAATAGACCTTTTTCGCGGTTTTTATACATTTTCATTTCCCAAGGAATATTCCACGCATATTCGACAAGTCGGTGATCCGCAAATGGAACACGTACTTCTAAGCTTGCCCCCATACTCATACGGTCTTTTCTGTCTAATAATGTTGTCATAAACCATACCATGTTCAAGTAAAATAATTGTCGTCTCTTTGCTTCAATTGGGCTTTCTCCCTCTAAAACAGGAACTTCTTGAATGGATTCTTCATAACGCTGCTGTACATATTGTTGTAAGTTTAATTTATTTCTCCATTCTTTCTTTAGCAGTTGTTCACGTGCTTCTGTAGAGCGCATCCACGGAAATGCACTCGATTGCAAATCATCTTCTCTATAAAACCACGGATAACCACCAAATATTTCGTCTGCACATTCCCCAGATAAACCGACGACAAAATCTTGTTTAATTTCACGGCAAAACCATAATAATGACGAATCGATATCTGCCATACCAGGCAAATCACGAACGAGTACCGCTTCTGTTAAATACTGTGCTAATTGTTCATTTGAAATGACGCAGCGATGATGGATTGTTTGAAACGTCTCAGTCATCGAATGAATAAATGGCGCATCTGAATTCGGCTGAAACGCATTCGCTTTAAAGTATTTTTCATTATCTTCATAATCAACAGAGTATGTGTGTAATTGCCCTTTTCCTGACCTTGCGTATTCTTTCGCAGCAATCGCTGTAATGGCGCTCGAATCTACACCACCTGATAGAAAAGTACATAGTGGTACATCAGAAACGAGCTGCCTTGTAATCGCATCTTGTAATAAAAAGCGTGTTTTCTCTACTGTTTCTTCAAAGGAGTCTTCATGTTTTTTGCTTTCCACATTCCAATATCTCCATATACATAAACCGTTCTTTGAAAATGTCATCGCATGCCCTGGACGTAATTCTTTTATACCAGCATAAATGCCATGACCAGGTGTTCTAGATGGTCCAAGACCGAATATTTCGGATAACCCTTCTAACGTTACTTCCGCCTTCACATCTGGATGCGCTAATATCGCTTTTAACTCTGAACCAAATAGTAATCGCCCACTATCATATTTATAAAATAGCGGTTTTACACCTAGTCGATCTCGCGCAATAAATACTTGTTCTTTCTGTTCATCCCATACAGCAAACGCATATATACCGTTTAAATGATCGACACATTCTTCTTTCCATTCAATATACGACGCTAATAGCACCTCCGTATCAGAATGACCTTTGAACGTATATCCTCTTCTTAATAATTCCTTTCGAATATCTTCTGTATTATACAATTCACCGTTATAGCAAATTGCATAATTCGTTTCATCTTTTAAACAAGTCATCGGTTGTTTACCACCCTCAGGATCAACAACGATTAACCGTTTATGCCCAAATGCGACATTGCCTTTAATCCAAACTTTATTATCATCCGGGCCACGCTTTGCTAACGTCTCAGCCATCTTCGTAACGACGTCCCGTTCTCCTTCTAATGAGCGTTTATAATCCACCCATCCTGTAATCCCGCACATACGAATCATCCTTCCATCTTATTTCTTTTCCTAAACAAGCAGTAATCCACACCTTAGAGGTGCGGATCAAAAAAATGACAAACTTGACGATAATCTACTATCCACATACGGAATAGCTTTTTCACTCAGTAAAACGTGTTTTATTGTATGCCCACCTATGTCTAGATGTGTCTAGTTATAAAGAATGCACGAACTGTCTATAACAGAAATAACTACTTTTTATAAAGGAGAAATCGTGTATGATACAACGTAACCATATTTTATATAACCAGCCTCGCGCTCATACAGTTGGTAATGTAGAATATATAAACAATGAATGGGTATTCTTTGATGATGAAAATGATGAAGCATTTTTATTAGAAGATATTGCCGAAGATGGCTTTGAGATTTTATATAACAACAACTGGCTACCAGCTCGTTTCTATGAACAAGATGTATTACAAATCGCCAACGAACAGCACCATTTACAAAACGGAGAAATGATACGAATTCGAAAAAAATTACTTCTTAGCTATACGGAATGGCTCGAGGAATTACCTGACTCTGTCTTTACATTATTAACCGAATCATTGCAATCCCTTCATTACTCTTTATATGATTGCATGTATTGTCATAATTATTTATCTTTCTTACCGAAAGAGGAAGCATGCGAAGGAGTAAATATTCTTTTGTTTGATAACGAAGAGATGATTTGTACATTGCAGCACCATTTTGTTCGTCACGCTACGTCAAATAAAAACATGTTTCGTTTTACGAAAGTAAACGGAGAAGAGTTGCATATCGATGCAACATAAAGTAAAAAAAACCACCTTATCTCCCAAGTCTTTGAGATTATAAGGTGGTTTTATTTTTTATTAGAATACTTGCCAGCCAATCGGTAATTTCAGTCCAAGGTAAAATACCGCTACAAGCGCGATAACAAATAATCCCCAAAATGCCCCTGTTGCCTTGTTCTTGCTCATTTTCACAAGAACCATTTCCATTCCAGCGATAACTAAAATACCAGCTATCATTTTTAAACCATACCACATGTGCACGTTACTTGTTGCAGTCTTCATAATACCCATGTACAACATGAAACCTGTCACAATAATGATAATGTACATAAGACGAAGCCCCATATGTACACCTTTACCTTTTCTTCCTGCTGAATAAAGTGAATACGCAACGAAGAATAAAATTAAACCTAACGCCCATGCTGTAATATGCATATGTACCATCGTATCCCCTACCTCCTCTTTTCACACTTTTTCACTCTATATGATAACATGTTCATTTATTTTCAGGAAATGTTTCGCTTTTTTACATTTAAATGATATAATATTTAGAGTATTTACAAACTTCTTGTAATAACAAAAGGGGGAACAATCATGATTCAAACTAAGGATATTATCGAACTTACAGACACATACGGAGCAAATAACTATCACCCACTTCCGATCGTTATCTCTAAAGCAGAAGGCGTTTGGGTAGAAGATCCTGAAGGAAATCGCTATATGGACTTATTAAGTGCATATTCTGCAGTAAACCAAGGTCATCGTCACCCAAAAATTATTAACGCTTTAATTGACCAAGCTAATCGTGTTACGTTAACTTCTCGTGCTTTCCATAGCGATCAATTAGGTCCTTGGTACGAAAAAGTTGCGAAACTAACTAATAAAGAAATGGTACTTCCAATGAATACAGGTGCAGAAGCTGTTGAAACTGCAATTAAAACAGCTCGCCGCTGGGCTTATGATGTGAAGAAAGTAGAAGCAAACCGTGCTGAAATTATCGTTTGTGAAGATAACTTCCACGGCCGTACAATGGGTGCTGTTTCTATGTCTTCAAACGAAGAGTACAAGCGTGGATTCGGTCCAATGCTTCCTGGCATTATCGTAATTCCTTACGGTGATTTAGAAGCGTTAAAAGCTGCTATTACACCAAACACAGCTGCATTCATTTTAGAGCCTATCCAAGGTGAGGCAGGAATTAACATCCCACCAGCTGGTTTCTTAAAAGAAGCTCTTGAAGTATGTAAAAAAGAAAACGTTTTATTCGTAGCAGATGAAATCCAAACTGGCTTAGGCCGTACTGGTAAAGTATTTGCTTGTGACTGGGACGGTGTAACTCCTGACATGTACATACTTGGTAAAGCACTTGGCGGCGGCGTATTCCCAATCTCTTGCGTAGCAGCAAACCGCGACATTTTAGGCGTATTCGAGCCAGGTTCTCACGGTTCTACATTCGGTGGTAACCCACTTGCATGTGCTGTTTCTATCGCGGCTCTTGAAGTGTTAGAAGAAGAAAAATTAACAGAGCGTTCACTTCAATTAGGCGAAAAATTAGTTGGGCAATTAAAAGAAATTGATAACCCAATGATTACTGACATTCGTGGTAAAGGCTTATTCATCGGTATCGAATTAAACGAGCCAGCTCGTCCTTACTGCGAACAATTAAAAGCAGCTGGTCTATTATGTAAAGAAACACACGAAAATGTAATTCGTATCGCACCACCGCTAGTAATCTCTGAAGAAGATTTAGAGTGGGCGTTCCAAAAAATTAAAGCGGTATTATCATAATAATAAAGAGGTTGTCCTACATGTTGGGACAACCTCTTTCTTTTTTTAGTAGTTTACTGTAAAGTTAGATTGAATATTCAGTTTATTTTACAAGGGGTAATTGTATGCTTTTGAAATACGGCAAACATATTAACTATTTAGCTACTATTCTCATTTCCATTACATTCATCGGATTCCTATTATCTATAACGTTACTCAGGTACTACTCAACACCTCATACATTCATGCTACTTAAAATCTCATTTTGGGCTGCTGTTTTCCTTACAGCTATCGGTTTTGGCCGCGAAAGAAGTTCTCTTGCCGTTATGCTAATCGGGATTTGTACGTTAATACTCATCGGATTATATATTTTTGCTATTTTAGATTTTTTCAATAACCCATGGCCATAAAAAAGAGCTATCTATTAATAAGATAGCCCTTTTCTTCATTTCACTACATTTCGCAAAGTACCAATTCCTTCTACTGTAATGACCACTTCATCACCCGCATGCAAAAACTTCGGTGGTGTGAAACCTTTTCCGACACCAGCCGGCGTTCCTGTTGCGATAATATCGCCTGGCTCTAACGTCATTCCTTTACTTATCGTTGAAATGATTTCTTCTATTGAAAAAATCATTTTATTTGTATTTGAAGTTTGTCTTACTTCCCCATTTACTATTGTTTCAATGTGTAACGCATTTGGCGTTTCAACCATTGATTTATGAATTAGATACGGTCCCATCGGACAAAATGTATCGAAACTTTTTCCAAGAAAAAATTGTTTATGCTTCCTTTGAATGTCGCGAGCAGTTATATCATTTATAATGGTATAACCAAAAACATGCTCAAGCGCTTTTTCTTTTTTTATTTGTTTCCCTCGCTTACCAATGATGATAGCTAGTTCTCCTTCATAGTCTAGTTCATTCGTTGCGTGGGGATGACTATTAATTTTTTCATTCATTCCAATAACTGTCGTTGGCGCTTTCGTAAAGATCATTATATTTTCCGGAATTGACTCTACTCCGCCCATTTCTATCGCATGCTCACGATAGTTCTTTCCAACGCAAAGAATATTCTTCCTTGGCCTTGGAATTGGTGCTAATATTTTCACCTCAGTTAACGGATAATACGCCGCCCCTTCATTTTCCTTCGCCCAATTTACAATATCACATATTTTTTCAAAGCATTCGGTTCCTCTTTCAATACACTCTAACATTGTAATCGGAATCGTAACCTTTTCCCCTTTTTGTCTTTGCGCTTCTCTTACATGCAATACCTTTTCTTCCTCTTCATCCACAATACCTACAAATACCTTTTCATCTTTTTTCGCCGTTACCAAACGCAATATTTCCACTCTCCATCCTAAAACTCATGACCTTTAATTGTATTCGCATCCGTCAGAAAAAAACCTTCTCATGCACGCTAATTTTCACAATATTCTTCTCATATTCTATTCGTTACTCCTTTATATTTGGCATAAAATGTAGAAATTTTACTTTTTTTAGCGAAGGTGTTTCTTTTTTATTGTTTTTTTGTATAATATGTACTACATATATACTAAAAATTTCATTTAGAGATGGAGCCGATTTCAATGTTTGAGCAAGCGATTGAAAAAAAACGTGAAAAAATGATTTATTTTGCTGAACGCTACGGAATGACTTCTCAAAAAACAGTGGATTGTAGCCAAGAACTGGACAGGCTCTTAAATGTAATTTGGCATGTACATACGGATTTTTACCCTAATCAAACACTCAATACACACACGCAATAACGTGTGTGTTTCTTTTATAAAAAAAAACACATTTTATTGAAAACGCCCATACAATAGTAGAAAAGAAAATTTAAAAAACGAAAGGTGTTTTGTATGCCAGCTATGGTCGGACATATTCGTATCGTCAATATTGGATCAAGTGGTATTTTTCATATTGGAGATGTATTTGCGATTAGGCCTATTAGTTATTCACGCGCTTTTGCTGGGGCCGGCTCTTTTAATGTTGGAGATAACGTTTCTGTCTACAATTATCAAAGCGCGACGACTGTCAATGATTCAGATGTAATTGATCAAGCGATAATTGGTTCAACTTAGAGGAGGCGATTGCATTGAATTTTTATGTAAACCAAAGCATCATCATTAATAGCATTAGAATTGATAGCATTACAACCTCTTCTGTATTCCAAATTGGTACTGCAGGAAGTATTAAAGCTCTATCTAAATTCTCAAATAGCGGTGGATTTACAGAGCCCCTTCGCCCATTGCAGGCGAAAGGACAAATTATTTCTATCAAACCATCAACTAGTTCTTCTTAAGACATCCTTGTCATAAATATATAGCAGGAATATTTTTACCCTCCCTACTGAAAAGGAGGTTTCACAAAATGAATCAAGATATATATACTTACTTACACCAACTTCAACAAGCTCTTCAAGCACAACAAGCAACCATCCTTAACCTAGAAGATCAAGTTCGCCAACTCCAAGAAGAGCTTAACGAATTAAAAAATCGCCCCTCCTCTTCTGTAGGAAAAGTGGAATACAAATTCGATCAATTAAAAGTAGAAAATTTAAATGGTACTTTAAATATCGGTTTAAATCCGTTTTCAGCAAAAGGACAGCAAATTGAAGATTTCCAAGTGGATACAGAAACATTAAAAGTAAATCCTGAAACAGATACAAACCCAGATTTTTACCAAGGCATCCTTCAAGAAATGCATCGTTACTTAGATGAAGAAGCATATAATCGAATTCTCCATTTTGAACAAGAAGAGAGAACGCCGCTCGATGAAATGTATCGACAAATGATGGTTGATGACATAAAAAAACAGATGGAGCATAGACTTCCTTATTATTTATCACAAACGCAATCCTATGAAGGGATTTCAACAGATCCAGATTATTTACGAGATATCATTATTCAAGCAATGAAACATGATATCGACAAAGCTTTCCTCTCTTTTATTCAACACATACCGGGCAATTTCCGAAAGGAGTAAGTATGTATGAATCTTAACGTTGTAAATCGCGAATTAAAAGTCGGCCAAATTAAAATGAACGGTGTATCGTCGTCCGCACTCTTTTTAATTGGGGATGCAAATTTCCTCATACTATCTTCTATTCTTGATACACCATTTGAAACTGTTACAGAGGGTCCATTTGTACCATTAGTCACAGATGTCCCTCCTACTCCAGGTTAAGGAGACTGAGAAACTATGTTACATCATGTGGCTGTTGTCCAAAATGTTTCTATTATTTCTTTAGGGATTAGTGCCGTATTTCAAGTTGGAGATGCAAATCAAATGGAATTAAAAAGTAGAGCTCTTGCCGTCCATAGGGAAATTCCTTGTTATATAAAAGACGAAGGCCGCTTAGACGCATTTGAAATCTTTACAGATGAACACATCACAATCCCAAAACGAACGACAGATGTAAAATTAAACATTGTAAATGAATGCCCTTTTATTGAAGTAAACAATGTTGAATTGCGAACACTTTTAAATTCTGGTTGCTTTCAAATTGGAAATGTTGATTATGTTTTTAATAACTCTCGTATTATGCAAATCCGCCAATATATTACGGATGAACCTTCCGCACAATAATTCATATAGTAATTAAAAAGCTTAGTAAAGTAGGTGGATGGTATGCCTTCTGTTGTTGGAAATCTCGTCGTTCAAAACAGTAATGGTTCTTTTAATTTAGGGGATTTTTATAACGTGTCTCCGAAAGAAAATACGAAAGCTTATAATGGTTCCGGAGCTTCCAATGTTGGATTTGTCGTGAATACGTTTAACGGTGTTAGTGCAACAAATACGTTTGATTCTGATGTGGCTGATCAAGATCAAATTGGAACAGCGTAAAAAAAGTAGGAGAATATCTCCTACTTTTTTCTTTTACCTCATTCAATATTATCAAAAACTCCACTGTTTACTGTTTCATTTTATTTAAATGATAACCCCTTCTCCTTCAAAGCATTTCTAAGCTTCGGCATAGACGCAGGTCCCATGCCATGTAGTTTTAAAATTTCTTTTTCACTATACTTTGAGAGTTCTTCTATCGTGTGAATTCCATGGTGTTGCAGCGCATTTCGTGCTGGTGATGAAAGAAGTGAAAGAAATCCTGTTTTTGGTTTCTTTTCTTTCTCACAGGTTGGGCAAGTTGGACAATCGCTACTTTTATAATATTCATGTCCTTTTTCACATGTTCTTAACGTTTTTTCCGTTGTCATTTTCAAGCCTCTCTATTCTTCAATTTTTACAACATGGTTGCCATCAAAGAAGTATAAGCATTTCTCTTTCACAGGATGTTGCAAGCTTTTTTCAAGTGCCTTTGCATATAAAGAAAGCTGCACTTTATATCGATCTTCTAAAATTGGTTTCGCTTGATCGAATCCGCCTGGGAACTTCCCTTCAATCGTATCCGTTTTAAAGTCGATTAGCGTGATACCATCTTCCTCTTCAATCATGCAGTCAATAACCCCTTGGACAAGAATTGTTTCGTCACTCTTACCTTGCCAATCTTGATACGCCTCTTCTGCTGCAAGCATCATCGTAAATGGTACTTCACGCTCAACACTTTTCGCCGCTAATACCCTTTTACCTAGGTCACTGTCAAAGAATGAAATCACTTTTTCAATTGCTATTTCTTCTGCTTGTTCGAATGTTAATAATTCTTTATTAACCATGCCATTAATTTGCTCCCGAATCACTTCTTCTGTAATCGGCTTCTTCAAATCAACATGCTGCATGACAGCGTGAACTGCCGTACCTCTTTCAGCGTACGTTAATCCTTTTTTCTCCATAAAACGAGGGCGTGTTTTAATTGGTGCACGTAGTTTTTTAATAAAGGCATTATCGCTACCTTCTTCAGATTGATAATTTCTCTTTATTTCTGTAACAGACTGTTTCGCACGATGAGATGTCGCTTCCTCATATCCGTACTTCCACATTAATCTGTCATACACTTCTTCTTTTCGTTCACTTTGCAGGGGAACAGCTTTTTTCTCACGAAGTGCTTCTAACAATTCTTGTTTCTCTTCTTGAACTGGTTCTGGCGCAAGTAACGTGTTACCGTCAACAACTTCTACTTTCCAGCTCGTGTCATAGCCATAAATTTCACCTGGAATGCTTCCTTGTCCTAATTCAAGAAGCATTTCACTATCACGATGTCTATATAATGAAGGTGCAATCCAATCTAAATAACAAGACGCTCCGGCACGTATATGGTCTGGTAATAGCCATTCACTATGCTCTCTTGCATCAAGCCATTTTTCCATTTCTTTATTTGCATCCTTAACTGTTCCAATTAAAATTAACTTCTCTTTTGCACGCGTTAACGCTACGTATAATACGCGCATTTCTTCCGCAATTAATTCCATCTTCATTTTACGCTTAATCGCAAGTTGCGATAATGTCGTATATTTAATACGTTTACGAGGATCAATAAATTGTGAACCGAAACCGAAATCTTTATGCAGTAAAAAACGTTTCATTAAGTCTTGTGTATTAAAACGACGACCTAGTCCCGCTACAAATACGACTGGGAACTCAAGTCCTTTACTTTTATGAATCGTCATAATACGAACGACATCTTCTTGTTCACCTAAAGCTCTCGCCGTTCCCATATCATCACCGCGTTCTAAAATACGCTCAATAAAGCGTAAGAAGCGGAATAATCCTCTAAACGATGTTGCTTCATATTGTCTTGCACGGTCATAAAGTACACGCAGGTTTGCTTGCCTTTGCTTTCCGGCTGGTAAACCGCCAACAAAGTCGTAATAACCTGTCTCACCATACACTTTCCAAATCAAATCAGAAAGTGACTGTTGACGCGCGAATTCACGCCATCCTTGCAGTAAGTTATAGAACCACTCTAATTTATCATGTAATTCTTGTTCTTCTTCAAGCGGTGCCCCTTTTAAGAATGAGCTCATTACTTCATAAAACGAACCTTTCTTTCCGTGAGCACGCAATGTTGCAAGTTCTTCATCATTTAGTCCAACGATTGGTGAACGAAGTACGGCGGCAAGCGGAATATCTTGCATCGGATTATCGATCACGCGGAATACGTTCATCATAATATTTACTTCTGTCGCTTCAAAGTAACCAGTCGCAAGATCAGCGTATACTGGAATTCCTTGCAGCTTTAATTCTTCCATAATTTGCGGCGCCCATGGCATAGAGCGAAGTAAAATAACGAAGTCGCGGTATTGTACAGGGCGCATACTATCCATTTTACGATCATACACTTCATAACCTGAATCAACCATCGCTTTAATACGCTGCGCCATAAGGCGAGCTTCAAGTTGCGCTTTTTCTACTTCCGCACCTTCTTCACCGTCTAGCACTTCTTCTTCTGTTTGCTGAATACATAGTAGTTCAGCTGTTACATCTTCACCTTCTGGATAGCTAGCACCTAACTTTAATTCAGCGTCAGCATCATAGTCGATTTCTCCGACTTCTTCGCCCATAATTTGTTTGAAAATAAAGTTCGTACCTGCTAACACTTCATGACGGCTACGGAAGTTTTTCGCTAAATCGATTTTCATTCCGCCGTCTAATCCTTCTTGCGTAAAGCGTTTATACTTTCCTAGGAACAGGCCTGGTTCTGCTAGTCGGAAACGATAGATCGACTGCTTCACGTCACCTACCATGAACAAGTTCCCTTCACTCTCAGAATCTTTCGTTACGAATTTAATAATGGATTCCTGCACAAAGTTCGTATCTTGATATTCATCGACTAGTACTTCAGCAAATTTATTACGATATTGAAGCGCTACTGCTGACGGCTTCATTTCACCGTTTTCACTTTGTTCACTTAAAATTTGTAGACAGAAATGCTCTAAATCTGTGAAATCAACCATCCCTTTATCACGCTTCATCGCTTGGAAACGCTCTGTAAATACTTTTACAAGCTGTACGAGTTTTTCTAATACAGGATGCATATCTTGAAAATCTCGTAAGAAACTTTCAGGTCTGCGGCTAAATAACTCTTCTTGTAATTTCTTCACTTCATCTTTCGCTTTATTACGAAGAGAGTCTACTTGTTTTACAACATCCTCGTTGTAATCACTTTTCTTAATACGCTTTAACGTTTGCCACGATACATTTTGCATCGCTTCATACACATTTGTCCATGACTCACAAGCAGCTGATGACAACGTTCCAAGTAAAACTGCATCTGCTTGCAGGGTTTCAACGCGGGGCGCCGGACCGTCAGGAAGCATCGCGAGTTCAGTCGCTTTACGAATATGTGTCTCTGCTGTTTCAAGCTGGAATTTCACATCTTCTAATAAGTAAGAAGCGTACACTAAATCTTCAATTGTCTTTCCTTCCACGTCGTATGCTTCTACTAATTTATCGAGCCATTTTTCCGGATTTGGATGCGCTCTTGATTCTGTATGAAGCGCTAAAATCATACGCTGTAAGTCATCATCACTACGGTCACTCGTATAACGGTCAACGAGTTCAAAGAAAATACTATTATCTTCGATTCCATACTCTTCTTCTAATATGTCATCTAACACTTCTTCTTTTAATAATTCGTTTTCTGTTTGATTCGCAATGCGGAAACGAGGATCAACATCAAGCATGTAATAATATCCTCTAATTACTTGTAAACAAAATGAATGGATCGTTGAAATAGAAGCTTTATTTAATAAGCTAAGCTGCTTTCTTACGTGCTGCGATCCTGGCTCATCAATTAATACCTTTTCTAACGCTTCCCCAATTCTGTTTTTCATCTCTTGCGCCGCTGCATTCGTAAATGTTACAACGAGCAGGCGGTCGACATCGACTGGATTTTCTTCATTTATAATCTTTTTAATAATACGTTCAACTAATACTGCTGTTTTCCCTGATCCAGCTGCTGCCGCGACTAATATATCACGTCCGTTCGCTACAACCGCTTTCCACTGGTCATCCGTCCACTGACTACCTTCTGGTTTTTTAGGCCAATTTTCAATCATTCTCCGCCAACCTCCTCTCTAATTTTCTCCATCGCTTCGCTATCTTTCATATCTTTTAGCGTACGGAACTGGTTATCTTCGAGTGATTCATCGAACTGACAAACAGATTTGAAGTTACAGAACGTACACGCCGCTTTATTCCCCTTCTTATAAGGAGCAATATCAATAACGCCTTCAGTAATGTCTTTTCCGATATTTTCAAACGTATGGTGTACGTATTTTTGAAGTACGTTAAACTCTTGTTCACTTGCAATACTCGAACGCGCACTAAAACTGCCGTCTTTTTTCAAACCAGCAGAAATAATATCAGAGCTTCCTGTCGAAAGTTTGTTATCCATTAAACGAACAACATCAGCATCTCCTAGTACAAGTCCTTTCATTTTAAATTTCTTTAAAATCTCTTTCTCAATTTCTGCTTCAGATGCGTCACCCTTCATCTCAACGATCGGGTTATGAATATGGAAGTACAGTACACCAGCCGGTGATGCAGTACCTCCCTTTTTCATCCACGTATGTGCATTCGAAGTAACAACATCTAAATACGTTAACATTTGAAGTGCTAATCCGTAATACACTTCCGTTAAGTCTAACGCTTTTGAGCTTGATTTATAATCAATAATACGTAGGAACGTCCCATTTTCATCTTCCGCCTTATCAACACGGTCAATACGACCAACTACTTCCATCTTTACACCATTTGGTAATGAGAATTCCATCGGCGGAAGCGATCCTGTACCGCCCATACCGAATGGCACTTCTAAATCAACTGGTACGAAACCGCTTGACTTCGCATGTTCACGAAGAATGATTGATGTACGGAAAATGATTTGTTGTAGTTTTTGTTTTAAATAGAAATGACGATTTGAACTTAATAAAATTTGTCTTTGTAATAACGGTGCAATCTCTTCTATTACTACAGTAGAAAGATGCTCACACTCTTTTATTGATAAATCCGCCCAAGTACGGTTTTCACGTAATAGCCTGTCCGCAATTCTCTTCAGCGCTGCATGGAATAGTTCCCCGATATCGGGTGCATCCAGTTTGAAAATGTCACGCTCTCTTAACGATAAACCGTGCTGCGCGAAATGAGCATATGCGCAACGGTTAAATAGTTCCATACGAGATACGCTTCCTTTTATTTTATCTCCATATAAATCTCTACTTACAACTGTACTTAGCTTTTGCGCACGATTTCGGTAGAATAAACTTGATAATACGCGGCTACTTTTTTGTTTCCATTCATCTGAAGTTACGTAGAAGTTATATACATCCCACCAAAAATCTAAATTCCCTTCAAATCCATATCGCTTCCACGTTTGAAGTTGCTGCATAACATATGACAACGTTACTTCTGGCGTTGCTACGTATGAAATTTGTTCCGAACGTGATAAATCATTCACGTCATTCGTAATAAATGTATCTTTCACATCAGGGAACATTCTTTTTATTTTCTTAATAAAGCTAGACGCAAGTAACGTCTTCCCTTCCTCATCTGCAAGCGGGCATGAAATATATAATTTCTCAGTTGCTCTCGTTACCATTTGGTACATAACGAACTGTTCTTCTAATAAGGTTTGTCTCGTCGTTGGTGCTAATTCGATACCTGCAATGCTAAGAACATCTCTTTCCTCATCAGAAAGCATCCCTTCATCCATCGGTGCTGCCGGAATAACTCCTTCATTCACGCCAATGACAAATGTTGCTTTCACATTTGATAATCTTGAACGATCAATATTAGCAATTAACACTTGGTCTAATGACGGCGGAATGTTTGCGAATTGAAGCGCCTCAAGACCTGTCGACATAACATCTGTGAACATAGAAAGTGACATTTTCTCTTCGCCAAGCATCTCAACGAACGTATCAAGAAGACTCATTACTTCTTCCCATACTTGCTCATGATCTGTCGCAAATAAGAAATCTCCGCTCTCTTCTGCACGAATACGTAATGCTTCTAGTTTTTTCGGAACGTCTAGCTCTTCTAAAAATAAATAAACAGCTTCGCACATTTGCATCACTGTTCCCGCTCGCTTCAGTCTTTTTTGCATACGAATAACAGGTGTTCTTACAACGTCGCGCAGTCGATTTATTCTCTCTTCCATTTCACGTTCACTGTCTGTAATCATCTCGTCCGTATCGTCAAGAGAACGATAGCGGCGATACATCCACGGATCCTCAGAAGTCCATCTCTTCCCTTGTACACCGTACGCTAAACAGTAGTTTTCAAACTCATCCATCTCTTCGCGCATCGTTTCTTTTCTTACGTCTAATGGATATAAAAGCTCTGTTTTCACGCAGCGGAACACTGCATCATAACGCCAATTTCCACTAATAATCTCGAGTGCAGAACGAATGCATTCTACTAGCGGATGATGTGACATCGGGCGTTTTTCATCGATGAAATGCGGGATATTATAATCTGTAAATAGCGTTCGCATCACATCGTAATAACTTTCTCCGTTACGAAGAAGGACTGCAATATCTCGGTAACGATAGTCTTCATCCGCCACAAGTCTACGAATTTCACGCGCAACACCTTCTACTTCAGCTCGTAAATTCGCTGCTGTACTAATCGTTACACTTGCTTCTCCGTGAAACTTTTCATTTGGACGTGCTTCGTAATGCGTTTCTAAATGCGCTAATGCTTGCGAATGAAAACGCGGTTGTTCCATAAGTGGAATCGTTTTTTCAATTTCTATCTTCTCTTCACGCGCCACTTGCTTTATTTTTTCATACGTTAACGTCGTTTCATAAAATAAATCTAGTTCATTTACTGGCTGCGCTAACGTTTTTTCATCTATCGTTAACGTGATCGTAACTCTCGCACCGCAAATCATAAGCTGTCTTACAATTTCTAGTTCTTGCGGTGAAAATGAATGAAATCCATCTATATAAATTTCAGCCCCATTTACATATTCAGAATGTGGAAGCTTTTCGACTAGCAATTGTAGGTAGTCTTCTGAATCCAAATATTTTCCGATTAAAGCACGTTCAAAATCATCATATAATAGTTGTAAATCATACACTTTATTCGCTAATAGCTTTTGTTCTGCACTGCTACTATGTGCGTCTAATTGTTGCCACATTTCATATACGTTAGATGGCGTCACATTGTAACGTTTAAACTCCGCAATCATACTACCAAGATGTTCAAAGAAACCGTTTTGCTCCGCTGCTTTTTGGAACACCGATAATCCATCTTTACGAGACTCTACAATTTTACGAAGTAACATATGTACGCCCGCTTCATCAATGTGAAGGCGACTCGCTCCACCAACTTCTTGCAGTACCTTCCACGCTAATCGTGAAAAACTAAAAACTTGTGCCCGAATAGAACCTCTTACATCCTCACTACCAATTAACGCCTGCTGCGTTTGGAATGTCATCTGTTCTGGCACAAGATATAATATTGTTTCCCCTCTTGGACGCTGCTTTAACTCTTCTTGCACTTCGTGTAAACAAAGTGTACTTTTTCCACTTCCCGCTCTACCAATTACAAATCGAAGTGACATGTAACCCCACCTTTCACTTACATAACGAACGTTAATTTGCTACTATAATTGTATTATAGGACACGAAAAAAGACAAACAGAGTAGTTTGCCTTTTTCTATACTTCTATCTATTATATCAACCTTTTGAAAAATTCGTTTGCACCTCTTGAATTGGCCAATATCGTAAATCAACTTTACCGACAACTGTATCAGCTTTTACAAATCCAAAGTGTCTACTATCCCAGCTCCCGAGGCGGTTATCACCCACTACAAAAATATAGCCAGGTGGCACCGACTTTTCTTTCGTTAACTCTTCTAGTTTAAAATCACCTGTTAGTTGTCGTCCATTTATCTCTTTCTTATACGTTTCTAAATAAGGTTCATCCACGAATTGTCCGTTTATATACAGTTTATCATGCTTATATTCAATTTGATCTCCAGGTAAACCGATAATTCGTTTTACGTAGTCCTCTTTTTTATTCGCATGAAACACAACAACATCAAACCTGTTCAAGTCCCCCACTTGATAACTCACCTTATTTACAACGAGCATATTACCATCTTGCAATGTCGGCATCATTGACTTCCCCTCTACAACGTACGTCGAAAAGAAAAACGTTCGAAAAAATACAGCTAATAATACACCAATTAAAATTGTTCGTATCCACTCTATGCCTTCTTTTTTCAAAGTTTTCTTCATCAGCTTCTCCCCTTATCCTTTAATAATGAAGCTTTCCTTTACAAAGAAGACTATTCTTAATGTAGTTCTAACTTTACTTCGATTTTCTTACCGACATACCATAAAATAAAAATACCAATTGCTACAATGACTGATTTCACCGGATTATGAATAAATGACATTAAATCATGACCGATATACGTTAAAATAAAAATCATCACAAGCTTTCCGAACGCAAGCGCAAGCCCGAACTGTTTTACACTAATGCGAGATAAACCAGCGACAACGTTTATAAGCGCAGACGGTGTAAACGGAAAACAAAATATGACGAAAATCGGCGCAAATCCTTTCCTTTCAATCCATCCCATTGCCTTCCTTACTTTCTCATGTTTATTTACAAAAGAAAAGAAACGACTTCGTCCAAAATGGCGGATAATGAAAAAGACAAGTAAGGCACCCATTACTGATCCAAGCCAAGAATAAAGAAAACCGAGCCAAAATCCAAATGCAACAGCATTTGCCAGTACAAATACGATGAGTGGCAATGCCGGTATTAACGCTTCTATCATCGGTAAACCAATACCGAGAAGTGGTCCGAACGCTTTATAACTTTCAACAATATGATCCATATTTTCTGGTGAAAAATACTCTTTGATTGTCTGAAAATCCATTCTACACTTTACCCCTTTACTCTAAGTACTACCTCTACTGTATCATTGCTTATATGAAAGAGGAAATGGTAGATACGACATATGGAGATGTAATTATTAAGTTTCCATATCTTCCATGAGAATTCCTTCATTATTATGCTATGATAATCTATCAATATTCGACAAGACGTTTCGCAGTTTTAGAAGTGACACTTTTGTTTTGTTGACAAATTCCTCAGTAGGTGAAATTATATCGGGGATTTCTCAAATATATCGACTTACCGATAAAAACTGACAAATAAAAAAGATGGGGATTTTTCCCCATCCTCTTAAACTTCCTCTTCTTTCACAAAATATACTTTCTCGTATGCTGGTTTTAATCGAGATTCTTGAGTTTTATCAATCTCTTTAAAACAAGGATTCCCTTGTTTTTTTCTACGATCTTCATATTCAGTACGCAATTTCGCTGTACGATTTAGTTGATTTTCAAAACTGCTTTTTGATATTTCTAATTTCACAGCAAATCCATTTATAAATCTAACAATAACATTTCCATCTTTTGACTCTTTATTACTTTCAATATAAAAATGAGACAACCAAGCACACTCTTTTCTAGAGTATGAATAAGTGGGAAAAAAATAAAGTTGATCTGTCGGACTAATCGCAATCGGTGCTTTATGTGTAATATGAGTTAACTCTTTCGTTCCTTCTTTTCTGCCTAAGAAACTAGAGCCATGCTTGCGGCAACTTCTTTCTATAATATCTAGGGGCTTTTGAAATACGAAAAAAGAATCTTCCATCTCAACAACTCGTGTAACGATTTTCTTTTCACTTAGAATAACAGGAAGTAAGGCCATTGTATTTTTATTTACCACATAGTTTTCGACATAGCGTTCTACTTTACTTTCCATATTCTACTGTCTCCTTTTTTCTATTTATATTAGCAGCTGCATATATAATTCTAGCACCTATGAAAAGGAAATGGTTTTCAGATTCCGCTTTTTTACAATAATTTATCATTTATCAAACATCTTTTAAATTATAAAATAACGATATATTGTTTTCGCAATAAAAACCTATATAAAATGTATTTATACTACTGATAAATATTTACAACTGCTTCCTCATTTCGCATCATTACGACAATTAACTTTGCTATAATTAAAAGGAAAATCCAATAAATGGAGGTCCACTATGGAAGAAAAAGAAATGCAACCAACGATTCAAATGAAAAATAGCAGCATTGTGATCGTGAAAAACTCATCCAGCATTATATTCGGCTTATTTTTCATTCTACTATTCTTTGCAAAGCCTTTTCGTAAATCGAAATGCTCTGAATGTAAGAAACGCGAAAAGAAAAAGATTGGAAAAGAAGAGTAAAAGGCCTTCCATTTTGGAAAGCCTTTTACTCTTCTTCCTATTTTCTTCTGAGTGTCCTCATATCCTTTTTTGAAAATATTACTACATACAAAAAATACGATGAAAAATTATCCACTACGTTAAAAAGTACTTGTACGTGTTACCCATTTTTATTTTTTATTAAGAACTTCAACTTTATACATCACTAGCAACTTTTTAATTCGTTAAATCTACAGTATAAGTTTTGTATAGAATTCCATTTCAAAACACAAAATATGTAAGTGATTATTTATGATTATATTAGTTTTTTATCTAATTCCAAAAAGGAGCTGTATAATATGGGGAAAAAAAGTCTATTAAGACAACAGATTAATAGCGTCCCATCAGATGCTCTGAATACCCCTAGTAAAGAGCAAGAACAAATGTTAGAAACGTCATCTCAAGACGAACAAAATTCTAACAACAATACTAACAAAAAAGATGTTACTCAAAGCCTATATGGCGTAGATTTACCCATTTCGGATGTAGACAGAACAACAAATAAACAATGAATTGTAAAGAAAAAATTAAGAACAAATAAACTTAATACTTTCTCATTTATAACGTGAAACTTTAATCAGTCCTCAACAATTGGGCGTTAACAGACAGTTGATCTCCCGCCGAATTTTGAGAGGAGAAACCAACTGCCCGTTAATGTGCATGATAAAAGGACGACCATTATTTTCACAGTTATAAGGACGTAATTTTTCTTCAATGAAATGAAAACGAATTGTTACTTCAATCGTACGTAGAAAATGATCCTGCAGAACTATTCTTCTATAGAAACTGATACGCGTTCACCCCGATGGTTTTTGAATACCTCCATCATAAGAAATCTCTCCTTTTCCATCAATTTTGACATAAAAAAAGAGATGGAAAGACTTTCTCCACAACAAAAAAAGGATGGCAGCAGCCATCCTTTTTTCCATAATGAACTATAAAATTATAGTTTGATTACGTTTTTAGCTTGAGGTCCACGGTTACCATCTTCGATTTCGAAGCTAACTTTTTGACCTTCTTCTAGAGATTTGAAACCTTCAGTTTCGATTGCAGAGAAATGTACGAATACATCGTTTTCGCCTGGAACTTCGATGAAACCGAATCCTTTTTCGTTGTTAAACCATTTTACTTGTCCTGTTACTGCCATAATTATTTCCTCCTAAAGAAAACACAATTTATTTTAGTCTTCCTGTATAAAAAAAGAATCCACACATTATCAAACACGAAACATAAACTAGTTCTCACATACTTTTTCTCGTTCGTTTTTCGGCACTTGATAATATATGGATTGCTTAATTTAACTATTCAACTGACTTCATCATAGCATACTTAAAATAAAATGTACAATCTTTTTTGAAAATAACTGACAAATTAAATTGATTATACATTCGTAAATAATTGATTTTAGTATGTGTGGATTTCACTATGAAGTGAACACAAACATCATTTGAATACGATTATATCCCTTGTTCTGAAGTGTTACAATATAATCGTACAGTCGTTATATTGGAGGGGAATTATATGTCAAACTACGCCAACGAAGAAAAGCTTACAGGGGGAAATGTATCAAATGTGTATCGTTCTGAAAATACTGTTCGGCGAGAATTAAAGCCAGGTAGTGCAAAAATTCATACATTATTACAACACTTAGAAAACAAAGGATTTCATCACGCTCCAAAGTTTTTAGGTGTAGATGAAAAAGATAGAGAGATTTTATCCTTTATTGAAGGAGACGCTGGGAATTATCCGTTAAAAGAATATATGCGATCTAATGATGTTTTAAAGGAAATAGCAAAGATGCTCCGCCTTTATCATGATGCGGTAAGTGACTTTCCCTTATCAGATGAATGGCAACCGATGGATCTTACTCCAAATGACATTGAGGTTATTTGCCATAACGATTTTGCTATATATAACATTATTTTTCATGACGAGAAACCAGTAGGTATTATTGATTTCGATGTTGCTGCTCCTGGTCCGAGAATTTGGGATATCGCTTATACGCTTTATACTTGTGTACCTTTAAGTAGAGTGTATTATACAGAATCGGGTGAGGCAGTTCATTATGAACCGGCACAACATGCTAGCCGTATGAAAGAAAGAGTGAAATTGTTTGTCCAGTCCTACGGTAAACATATGGACGAAGATTACTTAGGAATAGTGTTACTACGATTAGAAGCATTATGTACATATATGAAAAGAAAAGCACAAGAAGGCGACTTGAATTTCCAAAAAATGATTGATGAAGGACATTTAGAGCATTATGAGAAAGATATGAAGTTTATTCGCGATCATAGAACTGAGTGGATTTGATAATATCGTCTTTTTTGTCGGTAAATCGATATATGTGAAAAATCGTTCCGAAAATAACAAGGAGCACCCTTCAAAAAGGTGCCCCTTCCTTTTATTTCGTAAACTGTGCTTCTTCTGTAGATCCTTTTAGCGCTGTCGTTGATGAAGTACCGCCTGTAATAACTTGAGCTACTTCATCAAAGTAACCTGTTCCTACTTCGCGTTGGTGACGGGTTGCAGAGTAGCCGTGTTTTTCTGCTGCGAATTCTGCTTGTTGTAGTTCAGAGTACGCTGCCATACCGCGCTCTTTATAGCCACGTGCTAATTCAAACATGCCGTAGTTTAATGAGTGGAATCCAGCTAGTGTTACGAACTGGAACTTATAACCGTAAGATGCGATTTCTTTTTGGAAGCTTGCAATTGTTTTTTCATCTAATTTTTGTTTCCAGTTAAATGAAGGTGAACAGTTATATGCAAGCAATTTCCCTGGATGCTCTTTATGAATTGCGTCCGCAAATCGTTTTGCATCTTCTAAATTTGGTTCAGATGTTTCACACCAAACGAGATCTGCATAAGGAGCGTATGCTAAACCACGTGCAATTGCTTGATCAAGACCTGCTTTCGTACGGTAAAATCCTTCTGGAGTTCTTTCACCTGTAATAAATGCTTTATCAACTGGATCGATATCGCTCGTAATTAAATCTGCTGCATCCGCATCTGTTCTTGCAACAATAATTGTCGGCACTCCCATTACGTCTGCTGCAAGGCGTGCCGAGATTAAATTACGCACCGCTGTTTGCGTTGGTAGTAATACTTTTCCGCCTAAATGGCCGCATTTTTTCTCTGAAGATAATTGATCTTCAAAGTGCACACCTGATGCACCTGCTTCAATCATACCTTTCATCAGTTCAAATACGTTTAATTGTCCGCCAAATCCAGCTTCTGCATCTGCTACAATCGGTACGAAATAATCTGTATCACCGCTTCCTTCCATATGCTGAATTTGATCCGCACGTTGAAGTGTTTGATTAATTCGTTTTACTACAGCAGGTACGCTGTTCGCTGGATATAAACTTTGGTCTGGATACATATGTCCAGAAAGGTTCGCATCCGCAGCAACTTGCCATCCACTTAAATAAATTGCTTTTAGCCCAGCTTTCACTTGTTGCATTGCTTGGTTTCCTGTTAATGCGCCAAGTGCGTTAATATAATCTTCCGTATGAAGCGATGACCAAAGCTTTTCAGCACCGCGGCGCGCTAATGTATGTTCAATATCAATTGACCCGCGCAAGCGAATTACATCTTCTGCCGAATATGGACGTGTAATCCCTTTCCAGCGCTTATCTAGTTCCCAGCTCTCTTGTAATTTCTCAATTCTTTCGTTTTTCATTTGTTCCATCCCCTTTTCACTTTATAAAATTTCATAACCCGGTAATGTTAAAAATGGTACGAATTCATCATTCCGAACGAGAGTTGTAAACAACGTTGTCGCCTCTTGGAATCTCCCTTTTTTAAAGGCTTCTTTACCAATCTCTCTTTCTATTTTTGCTAGTTCTTCTTCTTTTAGCTCTTCCATCAATTCAAGCGTAATATTACGACCGTCATTTAGCTTTCCACCTTCATGGCGAATCCATTGCCATACTTGTGCCCTAGAAATTTCCGCTGTTGCCGCATCTTCCATTAAGTTATAAATGGGTGCTGCTCCCCGTCCGCTTAACCAAGATGCAATATATTGAATACCTACGCTAATATTTAGGCGAAGCCCATTTTCTGTAATCGTTCCCACTGGTACTTCTAATAAATCCTTTTCTGTAACATGTATTTCTTCACGTTTTCTAAAAATTTGATTCGGTGTTTTCATAATGTGATTAAATACTTCCTTCGCGACTGGTACAAGTCCCGGGTGGGCAACCCAAGTCCCGTCATGACCGTCTAAAGCTTCGCGCTCCTTATCTGCACGCACTTTTTCAAAAGCTGCTTCATTCGCTTCTGGATTGTTTTTAATCGGAATTTGTGCTGCCATTCCTCCAATAGCTGGTGCATTACGACGATGACACGTTTGAATGACCTTCAAAGAATACGCGCGCATAAATGGCGCCGTCATCGTGACTTGCGCTCTATCTGGAAGTAAAAATTCATTATGATTACGGAAACTCTTTAGAAAGCTGAAAATATAATCCCATCTTCCGCAATTTAACCCAGCAGAATGATCTTTAAGCTCATACAAAATTTCATCCATTTCAAACGAAGCGTGAATCGTTTCCAGTAATACCGTCGCTTTAATCGTTCCGTTTGGAATACCGATATATTTTTGTGAAAATACGAAAACATCATTCCATAACCTTGCTTCTAAATGGCTTTCCATTTTCGGTAAGTAAAAGTATGGACCGCTTCCTTTTGCTAAAAGAGCCTTTGCATTATGGAAAAAATAAAGTCCGAAATCTACTAAGCTACCAGACATATTCTTCCCATCAACTTGCATATGTTTTTCTTCTAAATGCCATCCTCTTGGACGCACAATTAATACTGCTGTTTTACTATTTAAACGATATTCTTTTCCGTTTTCATTTTTATGTGAAATCGTTCCCTGCACTGCATCTCGTAAATTTATTTGACCTTCAATTGCATTCTCCCAAGTTGGTGAATTCGAGTCTTCAAAATCTGCCATAAAAAGATGCGCTCCTGAATTTAAAGCGTTAATAACCATCTTTCTATCTACTGGCCCAGTAATCTCTACGCGGCGATCCTCTAAATCTTTTGGCAATTTGGCAATTGTCCAATCCGCTTCACGTATGCGCTTTGTTTCTTCTAAAAACTTCGGAAATTTTCCTGCATCAATTCTCTTTTGTTTCTCCACACGTTTTTGTAAAAGCTCTATACGGCGCTCATTGAAATTTTCATGTAGTTCCTTTAAAAAACTAAGCGCCTCAGGTGTCAATGTTTCGTTGTACGCTGGTAACATTTCTCCGGGCAATGTTACCCGTGAAGTTTGCGTCGACATATTAGCATCCCCTTCTTAAACTGTTTTATAACAGATTTGATTTTATGTTTTATATTATATAACAAATCTTCAGAAAAGGAAGTTTTTTTTGAAAATTTAATTGCTTTTTTTACAAAACTGTATTCTTCCACCGGCATTACATATAAAAAAAGAAGCCAGTGTTATACAACACCGGCTCCTTCTTTATTATTTATTTAAACATTGAATTAAATAAGAACTGAGCATATTGTTCACGTGTTACTTTCATGTTCGGAGCGAAGTTACCCTTTCCATCTCCTACTGAAATACCATTTGAACCTACTGCATTAATCGCATTTTCTGCCCAATGTCCCTTTGGTACATCTTTAAATTTTGCTGTTCCTTGTACTTGTAATCCAAATGCTCTTGTAAGAACTTGCGCCATTTCTGCACGTGTTAACGTAGCTTTTGGTCTGAAGTTCCCATTCTCGTCACCTGTAAAGATACCTAATTCTGTTACTGCTAAAACTTCAAAAGGAAACATCGTTGAGTTATCATCAACAATATCATTATATGGGCTTTCTAATACCTCATCTTCACCAAATTCTTCATCAAGATCTAGTGCGCGATAAATTAAAGCGGCTACTTGTTCACGATTTACGTTATGTCCAAAACCGAACACACCATTTCCGTAACCAAGCATAATTTCATGTTCTGCTAAAGTTTGAATTGCTTTATAAGACCAATGTCCTGCTGGTACATCTTTAAAGATTGCCTGACTTGCTTGTTGTGGCTTTGCAGCTAATTCAGCTTTTGCTGTAGTCCCCTCAGCACTAAATGCTACTCCACCCATAATTGTTAAAGCTGTTGCTACTTTTAAAATTTTTTTCTTCAAAGTATTCTCTCCCTAAAAACATATTTTTTTCTAATATAAAGAATTAACGAAAGCGTAACAATATAATTTCCATGTGATTTTTGTCTAATTTATGAACTATATTTCATATACTTTTATTTACACTCTATTAATAATAAAGTTACTAAATCTCATATTTAAGCAAGAAAAAGTTACTTTATTCAATCTCTTCTTATCCACTAAATTCCAACAACTAAATTATGAATAGAAAATTTATATACTTATAAATAATATAAAACAATAAAAAAGCGTGGAATTCCCACGCTTTTTTATTACTTTATATTATATTGATATAATTTAAATGTCCTTATATTTTAACTTTCATTCATAATCCTCATCTTTTACAGGAAAATAAAAAACAGCTTTATTTAAAAACGTTGCATATTGCTCACGTGTTACAACTTTATTCGGTTCAAATTCCCCATTTCCTGTTCCTACTATGACATGATTAGACTGCAGTGCACTGATCGCATTTTTTGCCCAGTGATTATTTGGTACATCTTTAAATGTATGGTTCTTCTTCACCTCAAATGTAAATACCTTCGTAAGAATTTGCGCCATTTCTGCACGTGTTACAGGTGCGGCTGGTCTAAAGTTTCCTTTTTCATCACCTTCAAAAATACCATGCTTTGTTAATACTAAAATTTCATCTAAAAACATTGTTGCCCTCTCAGAAATATCTTTGTATGGATTTTTTAAAGGTCCTTCTTTTTTCAAATTCAATGTACGATAAAGTACTGCTGCTACTTGTTCTCGTGTTACATTATCTCCTACACCAAACTTACCATTTCCATAGCCTAACATTACTTTATTGTATACTACGTCCATTATATCGTCATATGCCCAGTGGTTTACTGGAACATCATCAAAAACAATCATTTCTGGATATTCTTCTGCTTTTACGTTTGTAACATTTGTACTTATAAACAAGCCGCCCATAATAGTTACCGTTGCCATTATACGTAACATGTTCTTCTTCATTGCCCTCTCCCCTTTATCTCCATTTAAAAAACGGAAAATAATAGACTGAAATCCTTTCCAATATTACATATGTTGCCTTCGCACCCGTTATGCAATATATTACATTTAAAAAATCTATTATTGTGAAAATCACTACTAAAGGAGAGCCAATTCGCTCTCAATTTCAATTTTTATACCGAATTATACGCAAATCATTTCTCTTTCCTATGATCATTTAAGGGTGTTTCTATACATTAAATATTCTACTTTCTTAAAAAGAAATCCTTCACATTTTAAAAGTTCATTTTCTAGACAAAAAAAGCAAATATATGTTGTTATTCCTTATATATCGACGTTTCGACAAAGAATATCAACTGGACTACAACATACGAAAATAATAACCTATCTATTAATAAAAGCCCATAATGAGCGGAGGATGTCTCCTCTACAAATTATGAGCTTTCTCTTTATCTATTCCATTTTCCCTGGCGAATTATCAATTGATCGTTGTAAAAACTTCGCAAATTGCCCACGTGTAACGAGCATTTCAGGCTCGAATTTGCCATCTCCCGTTCCTACCGCTACATTATTAGACTGTAATGCGCTAATTGCATCTCTTGCCCAATGGTTTTCTCGTATATCTGTAAATGTATGCGGACGCTTTGTTTTCAACTCATATGCTTTCGTTAAAATTTGTGCTAATTCTGCACGAGTCAGTGTATCTTTCGGACGGAAATTTCCATTTTCGTCTCCTTTAAAAATACCAATATTCGTTAAATGTAAAATTTCGTAAGGAAACATTGTTGATTTCCCACTAATATCTCCATATGGATTTTCATTAAACACACTTCTTTTTAAATGAAGTGCACGATGTAATACTGCCGCCGCCTGTTCACGTGTTATATTATCTTCTACACCAAACTTACCATTTCCATATCCATACATAATTCGATGATATACTAAATTCGTAATTTCATCATATGCCCAATGACCTGTTGTTACATCATCAAACTCTATCATAATATTAGGACCGGATTTTTGGGGAACATCAGTATTTGCAGACACACCATTTGCACTTACAAATATTCCTCCCATTAAAGTTAACGATGTCGCTATCTTTACTAGCTTTTTCATCTCTCTCATCTACCTTTTCCTTTATTTTCCTACCTTTTATATTGTACAAAAAATAAGGGAATTTTCAATATAATACACCTAATTATTTACAATTAAGAATACAAACTTTCTTTTACCGCTATTTTTTCGTCCTTTGTTTTTCGAAAAGTAAATGCCATTCCTACAAATATAAGAACAATCCCTACTACTTGCATACTAGTTGGTCTAAATCCGGTAAAGACTGTATCTAATAGGATTGCAACAGCAGGATCTAAAAACACTAATACAGAAATTAATCTCGTCGATAAACCTCTTAAACTGTCAAAAAATAAGTAATATACAAATCCCGTATGTATAAGACCTGTCGCTGTGATCATCATCCAGTTCATCTCTGTTAACCCTTGAAACTTGCCAAAGTCTACGAATGGTAGCAATAAAAATATACCTAAAAATGTTTGTAAAAATGTCATCGCATATGCGCTCGTATGCTGAATTCCTTTTCCTAATAAAGTGGTAAAAGCATAAAATAATGCTGCAAGAAGTGCCCATACCATTCCAGATGACATCAGTTTTTCAAGCGATAGACTTCCATCTACTCCAGCTACTAAAACTGTACCGATAAAACAAATGACAATGGACATAACCGCAAACACTGTAAGTCTCTCTTTAAATACAATACTACCAATCATTAATACGATAATGGGTGCAAGATGATAAACTGAAATCGCAATTGTAATCGACATAACTTCAAACGCTTTAAATAAAAATACCCAGTTAAAAACGAGAAATACACCGCATGCTAATATTTGCATTACTTCTTTTTTATTCCATTTCTCACTTTTATACTGTCCTGTTACGAGCCAACATAATGCTAAAAATATAGTCGCACAAATGCAACGAACGAATACTAATTCAAAAGACGGTAAACCTGTTTGAGTAGAAAAAAATCCAATTGATCCGAAAATAGACATCGAAAGGATCATTTTTATAGCCGGCATTGATTTTTTATTGAACACCCTTTCTCTCCTCCTATAAACTATCTTTTACAAATGAAAAATCTCCAAAACATTACGTATTATTATATATTACAATCGGAAAATTGTAAAAAATTAGAATATATTAAGTGATAACTGCACAAAATTCCCATAAAAAAATCATCCTTTGTTATATAGGATGATTTTTTTTATTTATTGAATGGAATTTTTCTATATTAAAACTTAAATATACTACTACTTTTGAAGAGTAAATTGGGCAACTATTTGTTTTAATCCTCCTGCTGCATTATGCATATGTTCAATTGAAACCGAGATCTCTTGAACAGATTTTTCTTGCTGTTGAATAGACTCTTTTACCCTATCAGTGCGGTCAGATGATCTTTGGGATATTTGAGCCATGTCTTCTGCAGAAGCCGAAATCTCTTCACTACTCGCTGCAATTTCATCTGTAGACATAGATACCGTTTGAATTTGCTCAGATACTTGCTGTACTTTTTCTGTAATTTTTCCAAATACTTTTTCTGTATGCATTACTACTTGTGTACCTGCCTGTACCTCATTATCTACTTTCCCCATCATATGTACCGTATGGTTCGTTGTTCCCATAACTTGAGTAATAAGCTTCTCAATTTGTTTTGCAGAATCACTAGATTGTTCTGCTAATTTTCTTACTTCATCTGCCACAATTGCAAATCCTCTACCACTTTCCCCAGCACGGGCAGCCTCAATTGCGGCGTTTAATGCTAATAAGTTAATTTGAGAGGTAATACCTTGCATAACATCAATGATTTTAACAATTTCTTCTGATTGTTCTTTCATAGTCTCTACTTGTTTCACACCGTTATGTACTGAATTTTGGATTGTATCCATCTGTTGAATCATTTGTTTCATTAATTTGTTACCACTCTCTGCATCTAATGCTGATTGAGCAGACAATTCATTTACAGAGGATGATGTATTCACTATACTCTGCATTCCTTGTGTCAACTCTTCCATCGCACCCGCAGTTTGCTCCATTGCCTGCATTTGGCCCTCTGCGCCATTTGCAACTTCTTCAATATCTATAGTGATTTTCTTCGCCGCACCACTAGATACTTCCGATGCAGATACTACTCCGTCTGCATGTTGGAATAAAAGCTGAATATTATTCTCTACTTCTTGCATATTTGTTCTTAGCCCTGCAATCATTTCGTTAAAATCACTTACTAATACACCTAATTCATCCTTAGCATTATACTCACCATGTACAGTTAAATCTCCTTCTTTTGCTCTTTCCATCATACGACTAACCGTTTGTAAAGGTGCAACTATAAGCTTGCTAATAATATAACTTACTATACATATAATGACTGTAGTAACTACTACAAGAATGATAAAAGTAATAACGGACCGATCTATCATTTTTTGAGAATCTTTAAATACTTGGTCAGCTAAATTTGAAACATACGCTTCTAGATCTACAGCATAACTAGCTAACTCTACTCCCTTCGGTTTTAATTCCTTATGAAATTCGTTTACCATTTGAGATTCATTTGTTACCTTCGCTTTATCAAACAACTTCTTATATGTCTCCATATAACTTGGCAAAGATTCCTTCATCTTCTGAAACAGCTCATCCTCTTGCTTACTTAAATTGAAGCCATCATCATATTCTTTTAATAAAGAATCATATTTTTCAAGATCCTTTTCAATATTACCAATAATCCCCTCTTTATTTGTCCCCTCATTTGGTGACGCTGTAATTAATTCTAGTAAGTTATACTCTAGTGAATTTTGTGTACGAAGCATTCCTTCTAATAAAACTACAGAATGTTGATAATCATCTACTACAACCTCTGTATCATGCTTAATCTTATTAATAGAATTAATTGCTACGCAGCTCATAATTACCATGCTCAATACTGCTAATGAAATAAGCGATAATAATTTATATTTCACTTTTAAATTTTTTAAAAAATACATTTTTTCACCTTTATTCCTTTATATATAGATTTTTAGAATTTTATAACTTATTATTCACAAAATCGCAATAAAAAGCAATGATAAATATTCCCAATATAAAACTTATATCTCTAAAAAAGAAGTAGCATAATCGCTACTTCTTTTTGCTTTGTTTCTCATATTGTTCAAACGTATGAATTCTTTCGAAAATTGGTGGATGTGTGTATAAGAAAAACTTCACTAACGCAGGCGGATTCACTTGGCTTAAACTCGTCTTTGATAAATATTGAAACGTTTTTACACCAGATTTCCCGTCTTTCGTCATATCTAAAGCGTATTGATCTGCTGCTCGTTCTTCTATACGAGAAACATAGTTTGTTGCTGGCTGTGATGCAAAAGAGAGTACAGAAGAAATTAAGAAAAATAAAGGTAAAATTGAAAAACATGCTACTTTTGAAATTTGCAGCGTATCTCCCCATTTTCGAATACACATATTTATAATACGACTAATGAGATACATCCCTATAAACGATAGCAACACATAACTCGCAACGCCCCAATATATATGTTTCATAACATAATGCCCTATTTCATGGGCCATTATAAATAAAATCTCTTTATCTTTTAATTGCTTAAGTGTTGTATCCCACATTACAATACGAGCGTTAGGGCCAATTCCTGTTACATATGCATTTAATGCATTCGTTTTTTCCGACATATTTACTTCATATACATGTTTAGCTGGAATATCAGCTTTTTCTGCTATCGCTAAAATTTTCGTTTCTAATTCTTTATTTTTCAGCGTCGAGAAGTCATTATAAAGCGGATCAATAACGACCGGCTGTATAAATGTTAAAAAGATTGTAAATGGAACAGAGAGTGCCCATCCCGCTAGCCACCATCTCTTCGGGAATTTACGGATAAGCCATAACAGAACAGTAACTACGATTAACATAGTCGCATAACTTTCCCAAAAACCGATAACATGATCTTTTATCCAGCTTTGTGTACTTTGCGTTGAAATGCCGTAATCAACGGACACTTTTCGGCTAATCCATTGCATCGGCAGGGCAAGAACTGTTGTGAGTAGTGATAAATAAAAGAAATAAATCGCAACTTGCAGGACACTTATTTTCGTCGTTTCCTTCGACCATTTCTCAAACTTTCTTGAAACACCGAGCACAAGTACAAATAATAAAATAATCCATTCAAGAGGCGTCGCTAAAAAATACAGTAAATTTTTCACGCGCGAATAATCTTGGCTTAGCGTAAGCTCTCTCGCATTCATAAACGTTTCTGGATCTGCACTCGTTCCTTTATACATGTCCGGAATCAGTTCATGATTCCATCCAAATAAATACCAATATATAAGCAACGCAAACCCAACGTACAAAAAAAGCGACCACCCAATAACCTTCCTCACGCTATTCCCTCCTCTATGCTGCCTGTCTATTATTATTGTAAGTTCGTACATGCTAAATTAGAACAAGCTTATTATGCGAATTGCTCGCGAGCCTTTTATTTACATAAAAAAACTCTTCTACAAATAGAAGAGTTTTACCTACCTTTAGACACTTTCTTCGGTTCATACTCTGGGATAAGAAATATACTTACAACCCAACATATGAAACCAGCCCCTTTTATATAGCGTATATATTCATAGTCTTGAAAAAATAACGTCGTTACAATAAGCGTAAAAAAACCTACTAAAATTAGTACGTATCCTATTTGCTTCTTACATAACATAACGCGCCCCCTTAAGGAAGTATATCCATTAATAAACTAAAATCTTGTAAAGAAAAAGAACTATATTTCATAATACCTTGCACAGCTAATAGTAAAATAAGACCGGTCACACACATATAATTAATGCTTTCTTCACTCTTTTTTTCAGCAACTATTCCACCGCTTATACATAATATTCCTAGCAAATGGAGTGCTAAATACATAAAGAAATAAGCTTCCTCCCAGCGAAGAATAACATTGACTGTCGTGATCAGCACTATACTAAGCAAAATCAAATAAAAAAACTTATTTGATGATATTGTTTCATTCATATAATTTTATACATCCCTTTCAAATTTAGAATTAATGATGTTTCAAAGCTATAAAGTAAATGATAGTTTTCATACTATAAAACAAAAGGAAAGCCCCCATTACTTTCTCGAATACTTTATAAACCCACATATACTTCTCTTCATTTTTTTTGAAGATGCGCTTCATCATTTCTTCTACAATTAAACCAAATATTAGTAAAACCCCTAACACAATAAGAAGAGAAATAATATTTTCTTTTAAATGAGTAATAGAAAATAAGTAATACTCTAGAAACACGATCGTATCTACTACAGGTTGCACCTAATGACAAACGCTTTTATCACACATATCTGTAAGAAACGTCGATTCTATCATGTCTTTCAATATTTTTTCAACCGTTTTCTTTATCTTACTTATCCCCCACTACGTTTGAAAAACTCTTTTCCTGCTCTACATATATAGCTGGCATTTCTTTATTCCAATATTTGCGGTTAACAAATAAAAAGATGAGTACTAAGTTTAATCCCATTATAAAAATAAGAAGCCCTGGAAAGAACGTCGTATAATTTGAGAAATCTGCAAGACTTATTATCTCTTCTTTATTTACTAGAAAAGAAACGCCGATTACAAATGCATTGTTTAACATGTGAATAGCAATTGGCATAAGTAAACTATTCGTACGAATATATACGATTGATAGTACAACACTAAATACAACTGCGCCTAGGAAATCAACGTGTAACAATGCAAACAACATCGCTACTACAATGATCGCTATACTCGTTCCCCATTTTGCGGCGAAACGTTGCAGTAAAAATCCGCGAAAAACAAATTCACCAATAATTGGTGCGATGAACACGACCATAATAATTTGATATACATATCCCCCTGTGCTATCAATAACCGGTTCACGTAATGCGTTCATAATAAATTCCGGTGTAATCCATGCAAAACTATACATGTACAAAATAAGATATCCATAACTAAACACGGCTAACATAAGTGCAATGTATAAAACTTGCACCAGGTTAAATGTTTCATTTTTATTAATAAATAATGAAAAGGAAACACGGTGTTTTCTATACTCAAAAAAAATCCATGTAATCGGAAAGATATAGAATATAAGAATATTTATAAAAGTAGAATTTTGCATATGAAATGTATTTTCTATCAATTCATTACTGACTCTTGCAACTAAAGTTAATAGTGCAAATACAATTAAAAAATACCTAACTCGCATCGTTTGAAACGGATTCACACTCATCTCCTCCCCTATGTTACTTTTATCATATCATTTGATTCTTAATTTTTTGAGAAAGAAAACCTTAAAATTTCCTTAAAAATTCCATAAGTTACCGAAAGATGATATGATATTCGAGGAAATTAGGAGGGATTTTTATGTATGAAGCAAATATTTTGCTCGTTGATGATGAAACAGCAATTTTACAATTACTAACTACCATTCTTGAAAAAGAAGGTTTTTCTCATATTACAACTGCAACATCGGCTGAAATAGCTTTATCTCTCACGCAGCAAAATGAATACGATTTAATTATTTTAGATGTCATGCTTCCTGGACAATCTGGTTTTGATATTTGTCCAATCATTCGCCAGAAAACAGATTGCCCGATCTTCTTCCTCACAGCTAAAACATCTGATTTAGATAAAATATCTGGATTTTCACACGGTGCAGATGATTATATTACGAAGCCATTTAATCCACTTGAAGTAGTAGCTCGTATGAAAGCACAACTCCGAAGACATATGAAACAAGCAGTACCACACGAACAAAAAGCACAATCCAGTTCCTTTGGTAGATTTGAAATTGATCGATATTCCGCAGAGCTTACAGTAAATGGACATGTTGTCGAATGTTCCGCCCAGCTATTTCAGCTATTACTCTTCTTTTGCGAGAATCCGAATTACGTATTTTCGAAAGAAGAAATATACGAGAAAGTTTGGGGAGCACCTGCCTATAATGGCGATGATAATACCGTTATGGTCCACATTCGAAAACTACGTGAAAAAATTGAACAAGACCCAAGTAAACCAGAATATATAAAAACCGTTCGCGGACTTGGCTATAAGTTCCTTACAAAGTAGGGTGACGATATGAACTTTAATAAACGACTTATTATTCAGTTTATCATGCAACACGTATTTGTTTTAGTTACATTACTGATTGCTGTAGTAGCGGCTTTCACGTATTTAATTTTTCTTGTTACGAGTACTTCATACGAACCGAATATTCCAGATGCTGATAATTTTATGATTTCAAGATATATCTCTTCAGAAGATGGCGATATTTCGTTAAAAGCTGAAGTAAAAGACTTAATTAAAGAAAAAAATGATTGGATTCAAGTTGTAGAGGAAAATGGAAAAGTTCTCTATCACTTTAATACGCCGAGTGACGTACCGACATCTTATACGAAAACATTTTTATTCTCGTATATACAGAATCATATAGAAAGCCCTTATACATTTACATATTGGGAAATTGAACTAGAAGAAAAGAACGTACTTGTTATATACGGCGGTATGTTAAAAAGCAATGTATTACTGAAAACAATCCAGAAAGAGCACCCGTCTGTATCTACGGATTCGTTCACATTAACAGAAGAAGAAAAACAGTTACTTTCTAAAGAAAAAGCAGCACTTCAAATCTTTAATAGTGATGGCGAAGAAGTATTCTCCTATCCAGATGGAAAGAAAAAAACGTTTTCTGTCATACAAGCTGCTCTTAGCGAAAAGGAACCGTGGAATCATAAAGAAAACACGTCTAGCTTTTACGACACAAATAGCAATCATCTTCTTGTTGTAACTGCCAAAAATGAGTACTACTATCCAGATGATGAAATAGACGATGTATTTACTAAAAAGTTTCTAATCGGATGCGGATTAATCCTTCTTATCGTATTTGTTTATTTAGTCATTCTTTCTATTTGGTACGGTAATAAATTTGGAAAACCGTTACTCCATGCGATGCGCTGGCTTAAAAACATCGCTGGTGGAAAGTACGAAGAACCTGTTAGTAAAAAAGGGAAACCTGTCAGGTTCCGGCAATCTGGTAAAGAAAAATGGTCATTCCGCTTATTTAGTGATGTGACAAATTCACTAGAGCACCTTTCTATTACACTCAAAAAAAATGATGCGATGAGGCAAGTACTGCAGCAAACACGTGAAGAATGGATTACCGGTCTAACGCACGATTTAAAAACGCCACTTAGCTCTATTTATGGCTACGCATTATTACTAGAATCAAAGCAGTACAACTGGACTGATCGTGACATTCAACAATTCGGCAGCGTTATGAAAGAGAAATCGCAATATATGACGACATTAATTGATGACTTAAGCTTAACGTATCAATTAAAAAATAACAGTCTTCCTGCGCAGCACGTAAACATTGAAATGAATCAATTCGTTCAAAAAGTATTATTACAATTTATTAATAACCCAACACTTCAAAATCAAAATATTGAATTCGTACCAAGCTCAAACAAAATTCAATATTTCATTGAAGAAAAATGGTTCCAGCGTATTATCGAAAACTTACTCGTAAACGCTGTAAAACATAATAATGAAACGACAAACGTCATCGTAAAACTTTCGCAAAACGCTACTTCATTTACACTATCTATTTCAGATAATGGAAAAGGAATGGATGATAAAACGAAAGAGCTTCTATTTGAGCGATATTACAGAGGAACAAATACAGAAGAAAGCAACATCGGAACTGGACTTGGCCTCGCTATTACAAAACAGCTCGTTCATGCTCATAACGGAACAATTTCTATTGACAGCGAACTCGGAAAAGGTACGACAATTATACTTGTGTTTCCATTTCATTCGTAGGAAAGGCGCTATCTGGCGTCTTTTCTTTTTTCTTTTCTAGGAGAATTCAACGGTAAATGAAATTATGTTACTCGCCTTTTATTCTTGCTTATTGCGATAGTTCAGCGGTACACGAAATTATATCAGCGATTTTTTGAATATATCGGCGTAACTCAAAATATATCAGCGATTTTCAAGATATATCGATTTGTCGACAAAAACCAACAATACCAGTCTACTCCTACTATACAAAGTAAAAATAAAACTATTAACAAATACATTTCTAAACTGTTATACTATAAATAGAAGTATAAACTAACTAAGTTTTGCATAAAATGAAGTAGACGAGGTGCTTCCAACACCCCGTCACTGCAACTAATTACCGCAAGGTGGAAGGTTGCAACTAAAGCTTATTTGCGCTTAGAAGACTTCCCACGCTTCGCAGGCAGACGGGTGGTCTTCTTTTTGCGCCTTTTTGTCGTTAATTTCTTAAATCCCATAACTATACCTTCTCTAGCTATAGTTTTTGTGATTTCCAACAAAATTTGCAAAAGAAATTCCATACGATTACACCTCCTTTCTCCACAAAATGAAGAAAGGGCATAACCTTCCACCCGCAATATTTAATTGCTACTTTATTTTATCATTTTTAAATGTATTACAGATGAGGCAATACAAATTTAACAATCCACTCGTAAAAATAACCTTTCACAACTCACTATGAAAGGTCATCTCCATATTTTAGCTATTTCCCTACAAACACAAACACATTCTAATTTTTGAACCCCTTTCCTTTTCCCTCTTTATAAAAAAGCGAACCATCTCCCAATGATTCGCTCTTATCCTATTATTTCTTCTTCACTGGTATCCAAAGTTCAATTTGAGCGAACTCACTTTTATCTGCATGGGAACGCTCATCGTATAGTTCAAATTCATTAACGCCACAATGTTCGTATCCTGAATGCGGGAACCATTCTGAGAATACTGCATTCCACGTTTGGTGAATAGACGATACCATTTCTTCATGAGGAACTTTCGGCGTTGTAAATACAGCATATGTCGCTGCTGGGAAAGTACGCTTCGCAACTTCATTTGGCACATTTTCAAACCCTGTAACTTCCATTCCAATTATATAAGTGAAGTCCCCTGTTTCTAAATTAAAATCAGTACATAATCCAAGCTCTACCCATTGGCTCGTATCTTTACGATTCGGAATCGTCGTTCCAAGGTCTTTTTGTAAATATTCTTGCCAAAATGCTGGGATGTCTTGATGGTTTTTCCCTTCTTTACTTGTCGTCTTCAGTTCATAACCCGCCATTAAAAATTCTGGTTTATTTACAATACGATATTCCATTTGTATGCCTCCTAAATACGGATTTAATTTTCTTTGTTTTACATTTACGCTGTAATACATCGGCGTTTCAATTTCTTGTTTTCGATATTCACTCGGTGTCATTTGAAATATTTTTTTAAAGGCTCTCGTGAACGTTTCGTGAGATTGAAAGCCATGCTCAAATGCGATATCAATAACTTTTTCATCCGTATGAGAAAGTTGATAAGCTGCCCGGGCTAACCTCCTCTTTCGAACATACTCCATTACTGTATCACCTACTAACGCCTGAAATACACGATGAAAATGCGACTCAGAAAAACCTGCAATGCGTGCTAAATTACGCAGCGTCTGTTTTTCCATTACATCTTCCTCAATATAATCAATTGACCTTTGAATTTGTGTTTCATAGCTTTCCATCTCTGTTCACCCGCCTTATATGTATTATGATAAAAGAGAATCCTATCCAATTCTTGACGTTTTTTACTATATTTTTAAAAACAAATGTAACTTTTTTATATGTATTTCGTTGTTATGTATGAAGGGAGGGAAATGTAGTGAAACGCAAACAATCATTAGAAGACATTTACTCCAAGCATATGCAAGATTCACTTTATTTCGCTATCTTCTCTCCCTAACCGGAGATTCCCACTATGCGGAAGATCTCATGCAAGAAACCTTTTACCGAATGCTCGTCCATATTGACTATTATAAAGGAGAAGAAATTAGACCGTGGTTATTTACAATTGCCTACAACGCCTTTATTGATTGGTATCGAAAAGAAAAAAGATATAAAACAACGACAGTTGAAGAATTCCATTTACCGAACATACCAAGTACAGAGCACTCTTATTTCGTAAAACATGAAATTGCTAGTTGGTTAGACAGTTTATCTTCTCTTCCCCTTGAAAGACGAAATGTGCTACTACTACGAGATTACTACGGATTCTCGTATAAGGAAATAGCAGAAATGACCGGTCTCTCACTAGCGAAAGTAAAAATCGAATTATACAGGGGACGAAAAGAAACGAAAAGCATAAAGGAGTGATCAGGATGGGTTGTACAGAGTTTAAAAAACTATGGGGGAAGTACGAAAACGGAACGCTCACGCATGATGAACAAGTGCAATTAGAAAGTCATATTGAAACATGTGAAAAGTGTGAAGCTTACTTAGATGAGTTACTTTCGAAGAGTGAACCGATAAAGAAAAGACTACCACCACAAAATTTTAAAATCCCGTTTTGGAAAATAAAATGGAAACAGCGTTGGCAAACCGTTAGTTTTGTCCTCGCTGTTTGTATAGCAATCTATTTTGTTGGTCATTTTGCATCTTCCTTTTACTTCTATTCGAATAATATGAAAAACTTTTCTGAAGTAAATGAGATTCCAGCACTCGCACTAGAAGCGACAATGCCAAATAGTCGTTCCACTGGAGGAAGTACGAAGGTTAAACCCTTTTTCCGTACAGAAAATGAAATGAATTTAGTTAAAACTGTCGGCAAAGAAGAATTTCCAATTGGTACAGTAACAATGAGTAGTTTCTTATCATCTGTAACTGCCACAAATCAATCTTGGGCAAACAGAGCCTATTCAAAAAAAGTTTCCTTTGTTCATCCCAAAATCAAAGAAGAAGCTTCTTTGAAAGAATCATCTAAAAAATTTTGGGATACACTTGGAAAGATACATGAGGGGACTGTTGCAGAAGTAGCGATATCCTTCGATAAAGTTTACACTTTACAAGAAGTAGAATCCATTCTATATAGCGCATTTGAAGCACAAGAAATGCCGCCAATTCCTGTATGGTACGCTTTAGACACAGGACAAGAAAGAATAAATGAAGAAAATTTTCTCTTGCATAGCGGAGAAATTATCGGATTTCGAGAACATATAAATCTTCCTGAAGATGAAACAAAAAAACTACACACAAAAGAAGATGAAGTAATCGAAATGATGCGTATTCTTTCGATAAATAAAGAAACTGTAAGTAAAACGACTTGGATTCCTGAAAAAGTGCTGAATTTAGATAAGCGCTATCAGTATGTAAAAGATAACGGCGTCAAAGTATACGGCATGGTCATTACTGGCCCGTCGAAAGAGTTATTAAAATTACAAAACTCGCCGCACGTTCGTTATGCGACTCTTGGAGATATTGAGATTTGGAATTGGTTTGATTATTAATGAGAAAAAGGAGAGCATCTAGGAGTGATGCTCTCCTTTTTAATCCGAAATCACTTTCACATACATCCCTCTCACCGCTTTTTCATAAGCAATTTCGCTCATCTGTCTTATTTTTTCCGACACAGCAGACGATGGAACAACTTCACCTTCACGAAATAATGGAGGATCAATGAGACGGACTTTATTTTTCTGATACAAATCATAATCGTTTCTATCTTCTTTTACGTTTACATTCGGATGAACTTTGCTTAATAAAGCATGTACTTCTGGATCATTACATTGCTGCAATTTCGAAATAAGCTCATCATCTTCAAGAAGAAAGTCATCTGCATGAATAATCCTTTTATGAAGAGCTAACTTTAGCGTTTTCGCTAACATGTCGTTTCCGTAAATATTCATTGGCTTCATAAAGAAATCAATTACTTCTTTGTAATACGTTTCTGTAAACCATTCTGCCATTTCGACACTTTGAAGAACCATTTTCCCATCTACAGCAATGACATCCTCTAAAAAACTGTGAACTTCTTCTAAAGAAACATACCCATATGTATACATATCTCGTAACGTATAATCCACTCGGTCTGCACATAATTCTGGTGCTGACCTTTCGAGTAACGTCCATTTCGAATCATCTAATAAAATATCTTCATAGTTATAACCATACTTCGAAAGAATCGCTGGAATTTCTGAGTTTTTCACGACAGAACTAAATATCTCTTCATGATAACTTTTATTTCTATTATCAAAAACATAATCAATTACATGAGAAAAGGCAGTATGTGATACGTCATGCAGTAAACCTGCAATTTGTTCTTCAACTGAACCACCGAGTTTTTTCACTAATAACATAACACCAACTGAATGATCAAAGCGTGTTACATTCCAGTTCTCATTTAGTAAGTAGCTTGCGCCATTTTGATGAATACCTTTTAGTCTTTGCACAGGATTGCTTACAATTAATTCTTCTACTACTCGATCCACTTTAAACTCACCGTAAATAACATCTGATATAACCACTTATAATCCCCCTTTATTTCAGCAGCGTCTTCTAATCGTACCTTTTTTATAAAATCGATATCAATATAAATTATAAATCTAAATATATTGATACATAATTACAAATGTTATATATTATACATGTCTGTTATTTCTTTTAATTCATTTATTTTTATTGAGCGCTCCTTATGTGGAGCCCTTTTTTTATTGAAAAAATAGAGAGCAATTCGCTCTCTATTTTATACACCTATTCAAACGTAACTTCCACCTGCACAATCTCAGATCTACTTCCCAGTCTTAATGGTGGTCCCCAGAATCCGAAACCAGAAGAAACAATCGCGTGGAATGCACCTTTTTGTGCGTATCCCCAGTCTAATTCGTACATTCTTCTCGTTACAATATGATTCGGCGCCATTTGTCCGCGGTGCGTGTGGCCGGATAGTAGTAAATCGACGCCAGCCTCCGCTGCTTGTTTCAACTCGAATGGTTGGTGATCCATTGCAATAACAGGCATGGATTTATCTACCGTACTCGTTAGATTTTCAAAGCTTTGGCGATCTCGCTCTGTTTTATCTCTTCTTCCGACGAGGTAAAATTGATCTTCAATTGTAATCACTTCATCTAACAGAATACGAATATCAATCTTATCCATCTCTTGTAAAAATTCAGGAACCGCTCGTCCGTAATATTCGTGGTTTCCTAACACACCATATACGCCTAATGGAGCTTTCATTTGCTTCATAATTGGTCCCATATTTTTTTGAATGAACACACCTGGATGATCATCAATAATATCACCTGGCAGTAAAATAATATCAGGCTCCATCTCATTTACATGGCGGACAAGTCTTTTTAAATGCGAAACACCAGATAATTTACCGAAATGCATATCAGAAGCCATCGCGATGCGTAAGCTTTTACGTCCCTCTACTTTTTTTGGTATGTGCACCTCGTACTTTCTAACTACTGGGCTATATGCGTTGAATACTCCATATGCAAAAATAAAGATAAATGCAAGTAACACGGCCGTTCCTGTCCAAATAATTGCCGCTTCTTTCTCCACTGAAAACTGTAAAAGAAAGACCGTAATATTTGCTAACGGCAACAGCATAAGCGCATATTGTATGACCGCAAACCAAATTGAGCCTACCGTTCGTAGAAATGGCAAGAACTTAAACACTTGCACGAGAATGTACGCATATGAAATAAATCCGACTACGAAAGCGTAATATCCCCAAGATTCCCAGCCAAACACCGCATGAAGCCAAACCCAACCGTTCCAGCCGATGTAAAACATGAGTAGTGTGTATACAATTAACATAGTAAATATATTGAAATAACGAAGATTTTTCACAGTCAGCCTCCTTCTTGATTTCTTCTATTATATCTTGTTATGCACGTTTAACGTAAATATTAAGCACAGCAATCTTCACAATAAAACCCTCTAACTGCTAGATGCAAATCTAACAATTAGAGGTGCCATTCAAAACAAAATTACTTTTACAGATTTTCATTATAGAAACTTATAAAACCACCCTTACTTTATTTTTAATTTACACTTGTGAGAGTTAATACTCACGTGTATATTTATAATAAAACGAGCAACCACTTGTTTCAATGACCACATTTACGCATTTGGGTGATAATACACACATAACAAAATATGTGTATCAATAACGGAGGAACACCATATGGAGAAAATCGATAGAAGAATTATAAAATCACAAAACGCCATTCAATCCGCATTTATTGAAATGTTAATTGAAGATGGCTTTGACGAAATTACAGTAAAAAACATTACAGAAAAAGCAAACATCGGAAGAAAAACTTTCTACCTACACTACCTAGATAAATACAATTTATTAGACAAAATTGTAGACGACCATTTAAACCAATTAAGAGCAATATGCGATATAAAACAAACAAAAGGCTATATAGAAGGAACTGTCATATGGTTTGAATACTTCAAAGAACATAAACCCTTTTTCGCATCGTTATTTAGAAGCAACAGCACATTATCATTTCAAAAGAAGTTCCTAACGTTCATCATGGGTGAACTAGAGAAAAAAGTAAACACAAATACGTCAGTAAATAAAAACATTGATACACACATCGTTTTAAAATTTTTAGGAACAGCTGTCATGGGCATTTTGGAATCTTACGTGTTGGATGAGATTGATAATGATGTTGAGTACGTTGCGACGCAAGTTGGTGAGTTGATGAAGAGGAATATATAACAATGCAAAAAGGAAAATTTGAAGTTCAAATTTTCCTTTTTTATTTATGCTAAATCTAGTATACGTTTTATTTATTTCTTTAACTTATCTGCCTTCGCAATAAATTGCGCTGCTTCCGCACGGCTTACCGCTTTATCTGGAGCCCAGCCATTATCTGTTCCAACTGAAATGTTTTCTTGGATTAAAATATTGGCATACTTCGCACCCCAATGATTGTTTAAGTCAGCAAATTCTTTTGGTAGTTTCATATTTTCATTTCTTTCTAATTTATATGCATTTACTAGCATAGAAGCCATTGATGCACGGTTAATTAACCCGCTCGGATTAAAGTTACCCTTCTCATCACCTTTTACAATACCTGCTTTTTCAACAGCAGCAATATATGGAGTTGTCCAGTGGTTTTGTGCATCAGGGAATGATGGCTTCGCATCTTTATTAATTTCTAAACCTAAAATAGTTGCTAATATTTTTGCAGCTGAACTACGATCGATATTTTCAGCCGGAGCAAATGTACCGTCTGGCTTACCGTGCACTGCTTCTTTATCTACTAAATATTGAACTGACTCTTGTGCCCAAGTCGGGACATCTGAGAATTTAGGTTTCTGTTCAATTGCACTTGCATCGATTTCAAACTGCAGTTGATATTTATTATCATATTTAATTGCTGGAATTAATATATGCATTTGCATATTATATTTTTTCGAGAACTCACCCATTTCAAATTGAACAACTTTCGTACCGTTATTCGCTTTATCTTCGGAGATTACTTTTACATCACGGAATGTCCCTATTTTATTTGGATCTTCTACTCTAAGATACTGAAAATAGCTACTATCTTGAACTGTTAATGTAACAATTTTTTTATCACCTTGAATGGTTACTTTTGGATTTTTTAAATATGTAGACGCAACTGATGTATCATTCGTTTGATCTTTATAAGTCTTTAAAATAACGTCATACGTGCCATCCGCTAGTTTGCTATTTGCTTTCATTTCTACTGCCGCTTCTGCTTTCGCAATCGGTGCCATAATACCACTGAATGGAACTGCTAAAGTTGCTGCTATAACGAACGCATTAACATATTTTTTCTTAATCATTATCAATACGACATCTCCTTTTATATGAATATACCCAACATAACTATCATATTGATAATGATTATCAATGTTAAATAAAATTAATAATACTATTTCCTACATAAGTACGCCTTCCGCTCGTTTTTAAAAAGTAAATAATGCGCCGTGTGAACTTTTCTTTCCAAATAATCAATAGAATACGAGCTTGATGGATCGACTAAATCACCTATCGCACCTGAAAGATGATCGATTACTTGCTGCAGTATTTCTAAGTTTTTCTTCTCACTTTCAGCGTTCATTTCATCCATAATGTCACAAATAAGGTATTGAACTCTCCTTAAACGTAATTCCTTTTGCTCCACATATATCTCCTCCTTATTAGTCATATTACGGTTTAAATATATGGGGCTATAGCTTAACCAATTCTAAAAAATACAAAGGCAACCACCTTCATAAAGATGGTTGCCCCCCATTTTTAAACTTGCATCGCTTTCTCTTTTAACGCTCTTCTTAACAATTTACCTGTCGTATTCTTTGGTAATTCTGTTAAAAACTCGATACTCTTTGGTACTTTATATTTTGCTAAATGTAATGTGCAATAATGCATAAGTTCCTCTTCTGTTACGTTAGCTTGTTTCAAAACGACGTATGCTCGTACTGCTTCTCCTAAGTTTTCATCAGGAACGCCAATTACGACAACTTCTGCTACAGATTCGTGTGTATACAATACTTCCTCTACTTCACGAGGGTATACGTTATAACCGCCAACTAAGACGATATCTTTTTTACGATCAACGATATAGAAGTAACCTTCTTCATCCATTTTCGCTAAGTCACCTGTATACAGCCAACCATCTTTCAATGTCGCTGCTGTATCTTCTGGCGCGTTATAGTATCCTTTCATAACGTTAGGCCCGCGAACAATTAATTCACCGACTGCGCCAACAGGTACTTCTTCCCCAAGTTCGTTCACAATTTTATTTTCTACATGCCAAATATTTGTACCGATCGACCCAGGTTTACGCGGACGATCTAGTGGGTTAAAACAAGTAACCGGTGATGCTTCTGATAAACCGTACCCTTCTGAAACGATTACGTCAAAACGTTTTTCAAAGTTTTGCAGAAGAGCAACAGGCATTGATGCACCACCTGAAATACAAAGGCGAAGCGTCTTCACATCTTCTGCGCTTGCTTCTTCAAATAAATATAAATAATTGTACATTGTCGGTACACCAGCAAAAATTGTTGGTCCGTACGTGCGACAAATACGGAATACTTCTTTCGGACTAAATTTCGGTAACATTAAAATAGTTGCTCCGTTCACAATCGGTGCATTTACCGCCACTGTTAAGCAAAATACATGGAACATTGGCAAAGCCGCAACGACGCGATCATCAGCAGTATATTGTAAATACGACGCCACATCGCTCGCATTACTATATAAGTTTTTATGTGTTAACATCGCACCTTTCGGTTTTCCAGTTGTACCTGAAGTGTATAGAATAACCGCTACATCTTCTTCATCTAATTCTGGGCCTTCAAAAGTTAAATCTCCAGCCCCTATCATTCTCGTAAACGTTTTCATTTTTTCGGTTTCTGTATAGTTAAAATCTGATGAGGTTTCGCATATGATGATGTTTTCAAGTGAAGGAAGTCTTGTTGTAAGAGATTGTATAACAGGTAGAAGGACGTCGAGTACGATGATTGTTTTTACATCTCCATTTTGTAAAATATAATGCATTTCGTCTGCTGTATAAATTGGATTAACTGGAATAACAGTTGCTCCAGCTTTCATTGTTCCGTATAAACCGACCAAAAAATGTGGTGAATTTCCAACAACTAATGCGACATTGTCCCCTTTTCCAATGCCCATTTCTGCTAAATTGCTAGAAAACCTTGTGACCATTTTGTTTAATTGGTCATATGAGACCGACTGATCCATAAATATATAAGCCGGTTTATCCCCCTTCTTTTTCGCCGTTTCAGCCAAAGATTGAACGAGATTCACACAAACCCCACCTTTATAAAATTTAGAATATTTAAAAATTCTAAATTAATTATATTAAAAGAAAATTAAAGTAGCAAGTGATATTCCATTAACTGCATATACAAGGATCACCTCCTGTTGATTCACTTTAGAAAAATAAGGGAATTCTATTCGCCTACACATTATGAAACTAAGGCTAAAATCATTTCAGGATAATATGCACTCATCTTTTCACTAAGTTTTTCTAGTTCCTTTTTATTCAAGCTCGTATGCTCCCCATACAAGTTGATTGCATCCGCTCCGTGTTCATGAAAAAACAATGTTACATATAATGTCGGTAACCCGGTATTGGCCTCATCTATTGACAAGACAAGATCTGGCGTTTTATTCATCGTACTAAAAGATTCATTTCTTTTCCATTTCTTATTTTGAAACATAGTTTGTATATCAGCTATCTTTCGTTTATTATCCGTATTCGTAAAGTATATAACATTATCCTTCCCTGGCTTTCCAATCGATAAAAGTGTGCGACTTGAGGAAGTTTCATCGTTACAAGCTGTCATTCCGATGACGAAGCTGAGCAGTAATGCAACGTACATTAGCCTTCTCATTTCAATCCGCCTCCTTTTGAATATATATATTCCTTTATGAGAGGCAAATGTCCTGTGATTTTATGATGAGTGAAATTATATCGGCGATTTTTAAAATATATCGACTTACCGATAAAACGTGACAATCTACGCAAAAATAAAGAGGCTGCCCGTTACGGCAGCCTCCCTTATTTTTAGAAGAATAAATGTAAGAAATCTTCTGTTGTAATATTACCGAAGTAGCGTTTGATATCTACATCTTCTAAAGCTACAGTGAATGCATCTTTATCAAATTGTACGCCTGTTAGACGCTCTTCAATGTCATGGACATCTAGTGAACCGAAGAAGTCACCGTAAATTTTACATTCTGTTACTGTTCCTTTTTTCACTTCAAGACGAACGTCAACTTGTCCAACTGGGAAGCGGTGTGAATGTTGTAAGTTGAACTTCGGAGATTTTCCGTAGTTCCAGTCCCAATTTTGGTAACGTTCTTCAGAAAGTTTATGGATCTCTTTCCAATCATTTTCTGTTAATTCGTACGTCGGAATTTCTGTTTCCCCTTCGAAAATTGTTTCTAGAAGAAGTTGTCTAAACTCTTCTGTCGTCATTTTTTCGTTTAAGAACTCTGTAATGTTCGCAACGCGGCTACGGATTGATTTGATTCCTTTTGATTGGATCTTATCCATTTTTACTTTTAACGCTGATACGACGTGATCGATTTCAGAGTCAAATAGTAACGTACCGTGACTGAACATACGACCTTTCGTTGAGAACTGCGCGTTACCTGAAATTTTTCTGCCTTCAGCTAAAATGTCGTTACGACCACTTAGTTCTGCATTTACGCCTAATTTACCAAGCGCTTTCGTTACAGGTTCTGTAAATTTTTTGAAGTTGCTGAAACTGTCTCCATCATCTTTCGTAATAAAGCTGAAGTTTAAGTTTCCTAAATCATGATATACTGCACCTCCGCCTGATAGACGACGAACGACATGAATTCCTTGTTCTTTTACGTAATCTGCATTAATTTCTTCTACTGTGTTTTGGTTTTTACCAATGATAATGGAAGGTTCGTTAATGTAGAACAGTAAATATGTTTCGTTAATATCTAAATTCTTCACACAATATTCTTCAATTGCTAAGTTTATTCTAGGATCTGTAATCCCTTTATTATCAATAAATAACATCGTATCACCTCATGAGTTCCAAATGTAACCACTATGCGCTAGCGTAATATGGCCACTGAAAATTTGTTTTGCTTCTGTTACTAAATCAGATGTGTTTCCTGTATGCGGTAAGTGCGTTAATAAAAGTTCTTTTACATTCGCATCTTTCGCAATACTTGCCACTTCTGTACTATTCATATGCCCTGCTTTTGCAGCCTCTTGATGTGCATACATATTACACTCACAAATGAAAAGATTAGCATCTTTTGTGAATGGAATGAATTCAGGAATATAACTTGAATCAGCGCTATATACTACAGCGTCACTACCAGCTGTAATACGCATCGCAAAACATGTAACAGGATGAACAGTTTTTAAGAATGAAATCGAGAACGGTCCAATTTGAAGTGTTTCTTCTGGATTGTACGCGATTCCTTTCGTATGTGGTTCATGCGTTAAAGAATGGAATCCATTCTCGTCAAACGTATGACCGTATATTGGTAATTCCGGTAGTTGTCCCTTTGTCGCACTTGTAATTAATCTCGCATATTGCAATACCCCAATGTCTGCAACATGATCGTGATGATAGTGTGACAGTACAACTGCATCTATATCAGATGGTGTTATATATTTTTGAAGCTGTGCTAGTACACCACTACCACACTCTACAAGTAAACGAAAACCATCGTGTTCAAACAAATACCCCGACGTTGCTTCTCCTGCTTCTGGAAAGCCGCCCCAAAAGCCGACAACAGTCATTTTCATATGTATCCATCCTTTCTAAAACCGAGTAGGAATGCATGTTTCACTTACATTCTACATTGTTAACTATAATCCATTTCCTAAACTTTTTCATTATTTTTCACTTTTGTTATAAAACAGTTATTGACTTTTGCTTTTTGTACTAATACAATGATAGTAAGAAATGGAAATGGAGGGATTGACATGATCGATCAACCAATGGAGTTTTTCAGAAATTTACCGACGAAAACTTGTGCACATTGCGGGAAAGAAATTGATGAGCAGCACGAAGCATACCATAACAAATGTGACGATTGCGTTCACGAAGAATAGTAGTTTGTGAACATAAAAAAACCTAGCAGACATAGTCTACTAGGCTAATAACATCGTATCCTTCTTCATCGTCGAACCTTTCACCAAGAGCTCCAGTTCAAACTCATACAATTCTTTTTTTCGATAATTTTTCGTATGGATTTTATCCATCATCAGGTCGACAACTTTTCGGGCCATCTCATCGATTGGCTGTTCAATTGTCGTAATACCTGGCTCTGTAATCTGTGATAAAATTTGATTATCAAAACCGATAACAGCGAGATCATCTGGAATGCTCCAGTCATGGCGTTTCGCCTCTGAAATAATTCCAGCTGCAACCTCGTCGCCTCCTGCCAAAATCGCGGTAGGATTTTTTTTGTCCTTTAATACTTCATGGAATATTCTCTTTCCATCGTCCCAAGAGAAAGCGTTTTCAAGAAAATCGATCGCTTCTACTTGGCGGCTCTTCTCAGTTATTGCACGTAAAAAGCCCATTTTTCGCTGCTGGCTAACCACTTTGGTTTCGTTACCACGGCAAAAAATAAGATTACGATATCCTTGTTCTAACACATGCTTAGCAGCTATGTATGCTCCTTGCGCATGATCAAACTTCACTGTTGGAACATTTGCTTCCTCAATATATTCATTACATAACACGATTGGACCGTGCTGTAAGTATGGCTCTACATCTTCCCAAGGATTTTCTAGTGAACATAGAATAATCCCATCTACTTGTTTCGTAGATAATAATTGTAAATACTCCATCTCTTTTTCCGGTAAATATCTTGTTTGACAAATAATCAGTTTATATTTATGTTCAGAAGCAGCAATCTCGATTGCTTCAATAAATCTACTGAAGAAAGGATTTGTAATCCTTGGAACTAGCACCGCAATTGTTTCCGTCTTTTGTTTACGAAGCCTTCTCGCCGCAGAATTAGGAACGAAACCTAAATGCTTCATTGCTAATTGAACCCTTTTTTTCTTCTCATCTGAAACATATGGATGATTATTAATCACCCTAGAAACCGTTGTCCTTGATAACCCCGCTAATTTCGCCACGTCCTCTATAGTCGACACGAAATCCTCCCCCTTTGCATGAAAACGTTTTCTTAAACTGATTATATAGTATATTATTGGAAACTGCAATATGGGTTGTTATGATTTTACTATATTAATATTATACATAGGGAAAAGTCTGTTAATAGGAGGAAAGTTTATACTACTTTTAGAAGTTTATAGTAGGCATATTCATAAAAGATAAAGGGGAATTTTCATGAATCGGACAGATCGTTTGTTAGCTATATTAATTGAATTACAAAGAAGACAAACTGTTACAGCACAAAGCTTAGCCGAAAAATTCGAAACAAGTATAAGAACTATTTATCGAGATATGGATGCACTTAATGAATCGGGTGTTCCTATTTTTGCAATGCCTGGCCAAGGTTATTCATTAATGGATGGTTATTTCTTACCACCTATTCAGCTTACACCTGAAGAGGCTGTTACTCTTTTATTAGGCGGTGATTATATCGAGAAAACTTTCACTTCTTCTTTCTCTGTACATGCAAAATCGGCAAAAGAGAAACTTGAGGTTGTCCTCCCTACTGATCAAAAAAAGAAAGCCCAGGAATTACGGGGAACTTTCCGTTTCCTTTCTCCTATATTTTCACACAAACAATCTGAACAAGAAAAACTTGAAAAACAACTTATCCTGTTGCAAGAATCTATCCAAAAAGAACAGGCTATCTCTTTTTCTTATCGTAAACCAAGAGAAACTACAAAAATAAAACGGACCGTTCATCCTTACGGCTTAGTCAATATTTCAGGAATTTGGTACGTCGTTGCTCATTGTTTACTTCGAAAACAAATACGTAATTTCCGCTTAAATCGAATGGAGAAATTACAGCGAGAACAAGAATTCTTTACAAAACCCGAAGACTTTTCTTTGCAAGAATATCAGCCTGAAAGCAACCGTACTGTGATGATTCATTTATTATTCCCAGCCCATATTGCACATAAAATTATTGAATCACGATACTTCTTTATCGATTCATACGAGCATAGAGAAAATGGTTTTCACGTCTTTTTGAAATCAAGAAACATAGACGAAGTATTTCAATGGGTATTAAGCTGGGGAAGCCAAGTGCAAGTACTTGAACCAAACGTTCTATCTGAGAAAATCCGTGATGAAGCAAAGAAAATGTTAAAACTTTAATTTTTTTATTTCACTACTGACATAATGTTGTCAGCATTAGTTCTTTATAGTAGGTAGTAACAAATACATTTTCATAAAAAGGAGTTAGTGATATGAAGAAATTTGAAGAGTTAGCAACGTACTACATAGAGGAATTAGAAAAGTACTCTATAGAACAATTTAGGATGAAGCCTTCTAATGAGGAATGGTCTCTCGGTCAAATGTATAATCACTTAATTTCAGCTACCCGCATGCAGTTAGATGCAATCGTGAAATGCAGAACTGAAGTACCTTCTGTAACTAACAAGAAAACGGATATAGGAGAAAAGGTATATATGATGGGAGCTTTCCCAGACATAAAAATCAAATTACCAGATCATCCTGGATATACGCCTGAAAACCCAGCTAATAAAGAAGACGTACAGAAACAGCTTCTAGAATTAATTACAATTGTAAAAAAAATAGAGCCAACACTTCCTTCTATTCCAAATGATTGTAAGGTACAGCACCCTGGGCTTGGTTACTTACATGCAGCAGAATGGTTCCAGCTTATTTCTATGCATTTTGCACATCATCTTCGTCAGAAAGAGCGACTGGAACTTAAAGTTTACTAAATGTAAACATTTCCACTAAAAAGAGACTGCCAATATGCAATAATACATATCGGGAGTCTCTTTAGTTTTGATATAATATCTCTAAATCTGTATAAAAGGAATGCATAAAATGAATCCAATCTTAACAGCTGCAAAACAACTATTACATAAAGAAGAAAAAATTTTATCAACTTTAAATTGTTCACTTACCGGCTACATTATTACACATAATGTCCCGTATCCTGGTATGCTACTGGCTACTAATAGAAGACTCCTCTTTTATAAACAATCTAAAAATACATTAATTGCCGAATTCGAGTATAAAAAAATTGAATCCATAGAAACGAAGCGAAGAATTTTTGATAAAAAAATAATATTTTATTATGAAGATGAACATATACGAGTGGGATACATTACAAGTTCAAATGTTGAAGAGTTCCTAGACTTACTTCAAAGAAAATGTAAGACTAGCACGGACTTATAATCAGCAGGGATTCCCCCCTGCTGATTCATTATTTTAACTCCTCCCACTTCGTCCAAACTTCTCTCCCGTTTATATGGTACATATTATCCTCTCGATCCATAAATCCGTGCACAATAAACTCACGTCTAATCGTACAGAAATCATCATGATATTGTTTTATAAATGTATTAATTTCTTTTTCCGTATATTGATTTTCAGCATTTAATTTGCTAATTAAATGCTCCAACAATACTAGTTTTTCTTCTTTTGACCTGGAATCGATTTTAGGCGGTCCTCTTTATCGAAAAAGTTACGAATGGTTGTATCACGAAATTTCATTTCACTTTCAGTCATTTTGTTGTCCTCCGTCGGTTTTTATGCCATGAAACTTTATTATTTGTCCTTACTATTCTTCTTCATTCTTTCACTTACAACATCCATAAGGTAATACCCGCTAATTAGCACATAGTAAACTAAAAGTATTCCTAGTGCATCTTTTATATTTATATATTTTTCTTTATGAAACAAGATAGATGAAAGGGCGTAAACAAGAAAGATGATTAGCGGATTTACGATAAAATAGTAAGTAAGATTTCCTTTCATCATATCAACTCCTATGTAATATACTTCTGTTCAAATCGTTGCAATTCCTGTCCTTTTATTTAGCCCTACATTAAAATAAAAAAAAGCACCGAAAAGGTGCTTTTTTCTATGCTTCAATCGATTGGTTTTCCGCAATATTTCTAAATTGTCGTTTGTGCATCCAAGTTAAGGATGTGATTGTTCCAAGTGATAATACCACGATGAAAATCATGAGTATTCCTACGTTTTGCCACATGAAGTTAAAGTCTCCACTTGATACGACTGCTTTCAATCCTGATACAGAGTATGTCATCGGTAACCAAGCATTGAATGGTTGTAAAAACTTCGGAATCAATTCTAGTGGGAATGTTCCAGCACTTGTTGTAAGCTGAATGATTAATGTGATGATGGCGATGAAACGCCCTGCATCACCGAATGCTGTTACCAAACATTGAATTAATGCGATAAACGCTAAACTTGTAACGATGCTAAAGAGTATAAAATACGGAATACTTTGTACTTCTACACCTAATCCGAATAGTAATATAATATCTGCTACTATCGCTTGAATAATACCGACTGATAGTAAAACACCGAACTTACTAATAAACCAACTAAATCCTGATTTCGGAACGCCAACTGTATCACGTAATGGATATACGATTGATAATAGTAATGCCCCAACAAATAAACCGAGTGATAAGAAATACGGTGTAAATCCAGTTCCGTAGTTTGGAACTTCCGCCATTTTCTCCGTCTTCACTTTTACAGGACTTGCAAACATATCATACGTTTTATCCGTCCCTTTTACTTCACCAGTTTTCTCTGCTCCTTCGCCAAGTTTCTCAGCAAGTTCACCGGAACCATCGTTTACTTTTACGAGGCCATCCGTTACTTTCCCTGATCCGTCTGCTAGTTTATTTACTCCGTCGATTAGCTGGGTTGAGCCGGTTGACATTTTATTTAGGCCACCATTTAGAGTACCTAAGCCAGTTGTTACTTGACCAGATCCATCTGCTAATTGATTTACGCCACCTGCCATTTGGTTTGCTCCTACAGATAATGTTCCTAAACCACCTGTTACTTGGCTTGAGCCATTTGCTAATTGATTTACGCCACCTGCCATTTGGTTTGCTCCTGCAGATAATGTTCCTAAACCGCCTGTTACTTGGCTTGAGCCATTTGCTAATTGATTTACACCACCTGCCATTTGATTTGCCCCTGCAGATAATGCACCTAAACCACCTGTTACTTTTCCAGAGCCATCTGCTAATTGATTTATGGCATCAATTAGTTGACCAGATTCGTTTTTAAATTTATTTGCGCCTTCTTTAGCAGCATTTAACTTCGCACCAAACCCTTGAAATTTTTCAACAAACCCTTTTTGTGCACTGGATAATTGATCAATACCAACAGTTAAAGATTTTAATTCTGCTGGATTCGGTAGTTTGCTTTGCCCATCACCTGTTTTTTGATTTATTTCACCTTTTAATTGTTTTACTTCTTCATTTAATTTATTTGTTCCACCTGCCACTCCAATAGCTTTCTGCTGAACTGTCGCTGTATTTTTTACAGCACTTGTTATGAATGGTTGTAACTGCTCTTGATATTCTTTTGGTAAACTTTCAATTTCCTTTTGTAAATTCGCTACATCTTGCGCTGCATTTTTTGCATCTCCTGCTGTTGATTGCGTAAGTTCATTTAACTGATTTACATTCGTCCCAGCTCCATCTATTTTCTCATTTACTGTATTCAATATAGAAGGGCCTTTTGACTGCATTTCCCCTAAAGCTGCAGCAGAACTTTTCACTTTACTATTTAAATCTTGCAAACCTTTTTCAATTTTTTGAGAGGCTTCCTCTAATTGTCTTTGTCCCCCAACCAGTTGTTCCATACCATTTGATAGATCAGTTGTTCCTGTTTTTAATTCACCGGATTTACTTACTAATTTGTTCAAACCACCGGTCACTTTCTCAGATCCATCATGTAATTCGCCAATTCCTTTTTGCATTTCACCCGTTTTGCTATTTAACGTATTTAAACCGTCTGTTACTTTTCCAGAGCCATCTATTAATTTTCCGATACCTGTCTGCATCTCACCGGTTTTACTATTTAACGTATTTAAACCATTCGTTACTTTTCCTGATCCGTCTACTAATTTCCCGATACCTATCTGCATTTCACCTGTTTTGCTATTTAGCGTATTTAAACCATTTGTTACTTTGCCTGACCCATCTACTAATTTATTAGATCCATCTGCTAATTTCTGAGCTCCATCCTTCATCTCTCCAGACTTCCCTTGTAATGTATGAAGGCCATCTGTCACTTTACTTGAACCATCATGCAGCTCACTTGATCCGTCATGTAGTTTGTTTGCTCCTTCCGCCCCATCTGCTAATCCTTTTGAGACGTCTTGAATAGAATCAAACATTTTCTCTGCATATGTTTTCGTTAACGTACTTGATACTTCACCTTTAATTTTTTCAATGGCTGTTCCGCCAATTTGTGAAGATAAGAAGTTTAAGCTTTCGTTTGGAATGTATTCTAAGTTTAATGGTTTTGGATCATCTTTTAATAACGTTGTAGCGTTATTTGAGAAGTCATTTGGAATGCGTACTAGCATGTAATACTTTCTACCTTCCATTCCTTTTTTCGCTTCTTTTTCACTTACAAATTCCCATTTGAAACTTGTATTATCTTTTAAGTTATCAACGAGCCCTTTTCCAACCTCAATTGGTTTCCCATCAAATACTGCACCTTTATCTAAATTGACTACCGCCACTGGCAAATCATCTAACTGTTTATACGGATCCCAAAAGGCCCATAAAAACATACCTGCATATAAAATTGGCACGAATAAAACCGCGATAATTGGAATTAATATTTTTTTACTTTTTATAATTTCAGTAAACTCTTTACGAAGTAACTGATTCCATTTCATCATTTCTCCCCCTTTTCTAAATGACTAAATTGTCCATTTGGTCATTTTCTCCCAAATAAAAAGGCTATACCTATTCATACATATGCCTTATCCCCGAATGTATACTATGCAACTGTTCCTTACTATGAAGTAAATATTTCTATTATCCCTCCTAAAATAAATATATGACCATTTTGTTCAAGTGGTCACTTTTTTATAATAATAAAAGGATTATCTTAGTTTGACAATCCTTTTAATAAATAAAGTTCGAATAATTCTGCAATTTTTTCTTTTTCTAGCGGTTTATGATTTTTTTCCCAATCAAAAATAAGCGATACGTATAAGCGAAGCATAATAAATGCTGTAATTTCTGGATCACATTTGCTAATCTCACCTTTTTCAATCGCAATCTTTAAATACGATTGAATGACAGAAACGATTTCCACATCTACTTGTTGCATCACTTCTTGTACTTCTTTCGTTCCCATATCACGCTCTTCTTGAATTAACTTAATCATGAGCTGATGTTCTTTTCTGAATTCTAATATGCTATATAATGCTCTATGTACATTTTCAAAAAATGAAACATCTGAACGAATTGCATTTTCTGCAACTTGCTTCATTTCTGTAATTAAATTAGAAATAATCTCACCAAATAGCTCTTCTTTATTTTTGAAAAAAGTATAAATCGTTCCTTTTCCTACATTCGCTAACTTCGCTACTTGATCCATCGTTGTTGCTTTATAACCGAACGCTGAAAAAGACTTTGTTGCAGCTTCAATAATAGAACGTTTTCGATCTATCGCCACATCATCACCTCCAAAAATGACCAATTGGATAATATAGTCAATCAGTACATCTTTGATATTACCACACGCTTACATTGTATACAAGTTCTCTTTTTTATTATTTCCAGTATAAAAAAATTCCAGTCAAGTTATATCATACTGTCCATAGTGTATCAAAAAGAATGCTTATATGGAAAGCAAGAATATATTCATAATAATTGCTGGATAGATCACTCTAGAAATCTAATTAAATAGACAGTGTTCTTAAAACCAAAACTTTAAGAACACTGTCTTTTATTTTGACATAGAAAGTAAGATTTTCTCCATCTCTTTCTTAGTTAGCTCATCATCGATTATCTCTTCGTATATCTTTGTATCTCTTGTAAAAATATCATTCACTATGACAATTTGATACTCACTATTCTTACCTTGTGCTGGTACAAACATTTTGAGCCCTTTTAACTTACCCTCTCCATGAGAAGATTTATTATAGACCATTCCTTTCCCGTCTAAACTATAACTTTCTAGATTCTCTTCTCCAGGCATCATGTAGTGTAGTGGATCCTTATTACCACCTGCATACATTCTTGACTGATAAATTGTAAAACCATATTTCCCTTTTTTATATTCTGATTTAATAACTAATTCTATATCTCTTCCAAAATATGAATCAGCCCATTCTCTCTTTAACTCATAACCTTCAGGTATATAAGCCGGCTGCTTAATTTGAAACGGTACATGTTCTTTTGCTTCTTCTATAGTATATGTTAAAGATTTCTCCACCCTTTCCGAAAGTGGAACTAATTTTTTCTCAATACTAGCTAGGCTTTCTTGATCAGCTTTATTCAAGCGTTCACGTTTAAATTCCTTTGTATCTCCATCATAATTCTCAGGAACATTTTTCTTAACCATTGCTTTTTTATGAATTTCTTTCGCTTTCTTAAATAATTGAACATACTGCTCAAATTCTTCTTTTGTAAAATTCTTTTCTGCCAAATACAAAAAGTCTGTATCCCTTTTATAAGACTTTATTGACATACCCCATTCTCTACTTGCATTCTCCGGTGTACCTAATACTGTTTCTATCGCTTTTTCAAAAGCTGCTTTAGATTGCTTGTTTTCTGCAACTTTTTCTTTCTGCCTTTCATCTCCCTCAGTTATCCTTGCATTTAATAAAAATCCGCCTGCTATAGCAACTATAGCAATAACTCCAAGTAAAGACAGACGATACGATTTCTTTTGGAACTTTTTAATCATAACGATTCTCCTTTTTAGTGTTCGTTTATTTCTACTTAAATTGGCTAGGCTTGGTACTTGATAGGAATAATGTTCTAAAAGGGTAATGATGGTATGACCGTATGCAATTTGCTCCTCTTTATCTATAAACGTAAGCGCATATGCATCGCAGGCTAATTCTTGATCTTCTCGCATACAAAAATAGGCGTACCAAAGAATCGGATTGAACCAATTTAATAGGATTAAACTGTACATAATCCAATTTACAGCTACGTCGTTTCTCTTAATATGAGCTAACTCATGGTAAAAGACATATTGTAATTGTTGCTCATTTAATACTTTCATATGTTTTTTTGATAGTAATACTTTCGGACGGAAGAAACTAAAAACCGTTGGACTTGCAATCTTTCCTGCAAGACGTAATGAAACTGCCTTCTTCATTTTCATAGACTGCTTGCAGCGATTAAACACTGTAGTGACCTGTTCGTCCGTAATATCCGGTTGTTTCTTTATGTAAGAATATAAGCGTCTATTTGTAATAAACGTTATGACTGCTAATATGATCACTCCAGCTAACCAAACATATAGAGCAACTTTGTATAAAGACAATGCAGTCTGTTGTTCCGAACTCACGTTTACTTCAGGTTCACTATTTTTTGTCACAGTTTCAGCATTTTGTTCTAATTCCACTGTATGTTGCATCTCGTCATTCACTGTATTCTCAGGTGAAGGTGTATTTTTCTGAATAACTTCCGACACACTAGAACTATAAGAAAGTAATGAATAAATACTATAAGAACTATCTGGTGACCATGGTAAAAGGAGTCTTATCATTAGTACGATCCACAGCATATATTGCCATCGGGGCGTTAACTTATTTCTAAATAGCACTTTTATACATAGAATAAATCCAACTAATATGCTAGCCATAAGTGACGTTTCTATAAGCCAATCAAAAAAATGAGGAAGGTATACATTTATAAGCATGTCTATCATTGTTATCTATCCTTCCTCTTGTTCTCCTCTGTCTTCTCATCTAAAATGCGTTTCAGTTCATTAATATCTTCTGAAGACAATTTTTCCTCTTTTAAAAAATTAACAAGTAATGGCTTAAACGCTGCGCCGCAAAAACGCTTTAGCAAAGATTTCGTTTCAACTTGCAAATAATTATCTTGTGATACTAACGGATAATAAGCATACATGCGCCCTTTATCTTGATGGTAAGAAACGGCTTCCTTTTGTACTAACCGATTAATTAATGTACGGATTGTTTTCGGTTTCCAGTCCATTGCATCTTCTAGTTCTTCTATAATTTCATTCGCTGTTTGTGGAGAGTTTGACCAAAGTACTTTCATAATTTCTAATTCCGCTTCAGATATTTTAGGTAATTGATTTGTCATAGATATTTCACTCCTCAGTATTACATTTGTAATCTACAATTAAGATTACAAATGTAATACTTAATTGTCAACCATATTTTAGAAAATATAATTTTAGTTAAACCTTACTTAACGACATCAAATTTCCCTTTTTTCAAATAATCAAATAAAAAAACAAGAAAATGTTTACATTTAATAGTAATATAGAAAATAGACAAGTTTATCAAAATAGTGGAGGCTTTTTCAGTCATGATGCGTGCGCTTCGTTTAAATATAAAGCAAGCTTTTTGTAGTCGTATTTCTCTAATTATTATGTTTAGTGGATTCGTTCTTATTTGTATTTATCACTATTACTATGTAATTCGTTATTTAGGAGACGCAGCGAGTGGACCTATTTCAACAGATATAAAATGGATCGGATTTCGCGACAATGAAATGGATGTTTATTTATTATTAATGCCAGTTATTGCGAGTTTCCCCTTTAGTACAAGTTACAATTCGGATAAGTCAGATGGTTTTAAACCGTTTGTGAGTAAGGGGATTTCTTTATTTCCTTATTCAGTAATGAAATATATCGTTACGTTTTTTTGCGGAGGATTTCTTTATACATTTCCATTCATCTTATCGTTATTATTTTGCAAATTAACCATTCCAGACGGAACACCTACGATTGGTTCAGGCATCATAAATGCTGATGGAATGTTCGCAAACCTATATTTCGATGCGCCTCTCACTTACATTACTGTATATATCGGAATTAATTTTTTATTTGCAGGTTTAATGGCCCTTTTAGGACTTGCTGCATCTGTATGGTCACAAAAGGACTATATGGCAATTCTCTTTCCATTCGCAGTTGCCTCCATTCCTTACGTCCTGCTAAATACAATATTTCCTTCAATCGGCGGAGCACCTATTCATTTATATGATCCGAAACAACCATTGCAAGGCATGTCACCGTACATTTTAACGATGCAATGTGCTTTATTCCTTCTCGTTAGCTTATTTATGTATATACAAGGAGTAAAGCGGGATAGAAAAAAATATAGAAGAAGACTCCAAAAAAGAGATCGGTGTAGAAAAGCGCTTCAAGCAATTTCAGACTAAGTGATTGTACGAATAAGAGCGTAATTCCCTAAGTTAGCTTAGAGAATTACGCTCTTATTATCATTTACATTTATCAATCTTATATTTTCAATACTCATATAATCATCTCCCCTTTACGGCGTACCTGCCAATCCCCATAAAATAACGATCGCCGCAAAATAAATCGCTTTAATACCTACAACTGAACATAATAAAATAATTGCATATGTACTTAATTCTCTTCTTGCACCTATTAGAGTAAAAATGACTGCCAAACTAAACGTTACATAGGACAATGCTGTATGTATTAAGTTATATGTAATATCCAAATTTTGAGTAAGTCCTGTTACCTCAGCTACAAATTGAAACATGACGATCGTACTAAAAAAATTGCAAGCTGATTCATTAGCTTTCCATTTATTTGCGCTGGCATCGTTGCCCTCCTCATAAAGACTAAATATTCAATTAATTTTATCACCAGATTACAAAAAAAGGAATCACCTCTTTATACCATTCTATGACGCTACAAAAACAAAAAAGAACGCTTAGTTACCTAAGCGTTCCCCTAATTTAAGAAGCTTTCTTCAAATCAATTTGAGCAAGTACTGGGTCGTGGTCACTTACACGTCCATGTTCTTTCATAATGTTTGAGTTTAAGTGTACTGGGTCTACAATTGTGTGTGGTGCGATGTTGTTTGTTACTAAAATATGATCTAGCACTTGTGCATTTCCTTCATGAATGTACGTGTAGCGGTTCTCTTTCGGCACTGTGTTTAACATATTTTTTAAGTTTGTTCCTTCTAGTGCTTTTAGTGGTTTAGCGAACTCAAAATCGTTCATATCCCCTAACACAACAACTGGTGCATTCGTGTTCTTTTTCTGAATTCCTTGTACAAAGTGATTTACTTCTTGCGCTAACTGAATTCGTTTTTCTTCACTCTTTAATACGAGCGGCTGCACTTTTCCAAATGGCGTTGCATCTCCTATTTTTGAGTTTAAGTGATTTGCAACGACAACAACGTTTTCTCCTTGGAACGTAAATTCTGCTGCAAGCGGTTTACGTGTACTTTCAAATAATGAATTTTCGTCTCCAATACGAACGACATTTTTATCAAGTAACTTCGGTACTGCTGCTAATTTCACGCGTGATGGGTTGTAGAAGAAACCGACGCGAATATTCGCTCCTGGTGCTCCTCCGTCTAGATTATTATTCGGAGCAATTTCTACATACTCATACTTCGGTCCGCGAATTTCTAGAACTGCATCAATGATACGTTTTGCGCTTAACGAAGCATCTGTTGTACCGTCATTAATCGTTCCGTTATTATCTTGCATTTCCTCTACACCGATAATATCTGGCATTTTTAAATTGTATTTAATAGAATACGCTAACGCTTTTACTTTTTCATCTGTTGTTTCTTTTTTATTCGCCGAAAAGTTTTCAATGTTATATGTAGCAACTGTTAACTTATCAAGACGAGGCTGAATATTCGCCCCTACTTGCTTAAATCCACCGTCCACTACAGATGGTAATTCCGTTATTGGCGCAATGCGGAACGAACCGTAATCATATCCTACTACCCCTGTTATATCTCCAGTGAAAGTATCTCCTACTTTTGCTACATAATCGCGAGGTACTTTTACAGAAAGACGCTCTGGGTTTAATTGATTTTCATCTAATAAAGGTGTGCCATATTTCGTTACGACTTTATTTCCGCCATTTTCTACTGTTACATATAAATTTCCGTTTTTCTGAGGTGCAATAATTTTTGGCGTTGGCATCGTAACGCGCATACCTTCTATACTTTCATAAAAATCGATTGCATCTTCATTTGGATCAAATAAACCGAATGCATCATTATCGATAATTTGATCAGGGATTTTCACACCGTTTTCTCCAAGTACAATCGGTGCTGGTAATGGTTGATCGTTTGCGATGACAGCAACACGGCTCGCTTTAATTTCCGTCGTAGTTAAGTCTGTGTCAAACCTTTCTGCATATCCAGGTCCAACATATTCTTCTACTACTCCATCAACTTGAATAAGATCTCCTACTGCTGCATTCGCATCCTTTTTGTACACATACATACCTTCTGAAGTAGCTGGATCATTATCCGGCTGATTATCTTCTATATAAAAACCATTTTTATCAAGCGCTGTTACAACGCCTTCCACATTGTAGACTTTCTTCCCGTTGTAAGGAGAAATATGTGATTTTCCTTGAATATCATGAATACGAACCTGTTCATTGTTTACGATAGTAAATGAAAATGTTGAAATCGCTGAAGCAGTAAGCCCTTCTTTCTCTGCAATTGCTTTAATCACACTATTTTCATTCACTACAATTTGTCCGTTATAACGAACACTCTTGTTTGTAGGGTTAGAGCCATCTAACGTATAGTAGATTGTTGCTCCTTCTGTATTCGTTGTTAATGTTACCGCTGTGTCCTTCGCAACTTCTCCGCTACCAGGCGAAGCTACTACATCGCTAACACGGTTTTGTCCTTCCCCTTGAAACTTATGAGCCGTTACCGATTTTAAACCTGGGCTACTAAAATATAATTCAAGCGTCCCTGTTAAACTAACTTTCTTCCCGATATTTTCAGGATGATCTTTCACGTTTACTGCCGCTCTCACATCACCTTTCGGCAACTGAACAGGCATGATTTTGTCTGGATTCGTTTCATTTGGCGAATCGGCAATTGCTACGTTTGTATCATCAAACTTAGCCGGATCTTTCGTGTATTTAGAAGGACTTTGCGTATATCCAACGATATACCCTTCCACTATCCCCTTCGTTTTCCCTTGCTGTTTAAATACTTGAATTGCTTTTTCTACTGACATAGAAGTCGTTTCTTCTGCTTGTACTAAAGTTCCAGTAAATGAAAGCAATAGTATGAATGATAAAAAGACACTTAACAATTTCTTCACAGCCATTTTCCTCTCCCTATTTCATATTTTCTCAGCATTTCTATCATATCAAATGATTCGTTATATAGAATGATATTTCGACAAGTTTTACAAAAAATTTATTTAATTTACAGGCTTTCAAACTATAATACAAAATAATAATTTTACACCTTCTACGAATGCGCTCTATAATGTTAGAGAGAGAAAACAGAAAATATCGAAAGTTCATTGGCATGTAAAATGGATTCATTTGAATAGGAGTGATTGGATGGAAGTACAAACAGAAACATACCGCGCAGCTATGAATGGAACATTAGAACGTCATTTTTCAGATATGATTGCCGTTATACCTACTAGAATTACAATTGAGCAGTTAAAACAGCGGCTAGAAACTATCTCTACTAAAGTTGATGAGTTAAAAATTGTTTTTAGTGATGAGACAAGCCTTATTGTTGAGTTACATATGGATGAAACAATCATACCGTATGAGCTGCATATTGATGAGGCAAATAACCCAGAAGAATATAAAATGTACAATAGACAAGATTCTACAATCGTAGATCATCATTTTGAAGATGCTGCTTATGGAACTGAAATTTTCACTCGTACGCTATTTGTAGGCGATGTATTGGACTGCTTTTTCCAGCAGTTACAGTTTTTATGGCACCTCGCTCCAGATTTGTTATTTGTGATCGATTCAAGTGCCGCAATGAAAGTGATATCTAGAAGCTATATTGAATATCACGTTGAAAATGAATTATTACCTGACATTCCTGACTTGTATGTTATTCATTCTGTTTATGAAGACGATAAAGAAGGTGAGCCTACGCAATATTGGTTTCATACACATGGCCTTTTAAGAGCAGGCGTAACAGAAATAGAATTAATTATTCCAAATCGCATTTCGTCCTATTACGGCATTGGTGATCTCTTTCAAACATTTGCTAATAATGCCGTTGAGAATGGACAAGTCCCTATGAATGAGCCTATCGTGATCGCGCATAGTCAGCAAGGTTCTATCCATACAGTAGCTGTTCCGTGGGAAAAGGGATTATCTTATATTGGGCATAAAACGAGTATGGATCAATTATCTTCAATCGAGGATGAAGAAGTGAAACTACAACCAATAGATGCACAAAACGTATTCTTAGGCGGGATGGATGACCGAGATGAATACCATCAATCTCCGTCCGTTCTTTTATTCAAATTTAATACTTCAGAAGAATATATTGAAAGTTTTTTCAAAGAACACGAGGAAGCTACAGGGCTCATGTTCTATAAAACAAATAGTGAAACCGATCGTATGGCTTACAATGCGAAGAATACTTTCGGGTATTTCAGCAATATTTTTCACATTGAACAATCAAATGAAGATTTTCGTTTCCTCGCTAAGTTTGGTGTTTCCTACGAAGAAGGAAAAAGTGAACATATGTGGTTTGAAATGCAAAACATTACGGAAGATTTCATTCAAGGAATACTCATTAATGAACCATATTTTATAAAAGATATGAGTGAGGGAAATAGTTATCAGTTAGAGTTTGAAAACTTAACAGAATGGGTTATTTATGCGGGAGATTCCGTTATAAAGCCAAATAACTTATATATGTTTATTGGTGAATAAGTAACAAAACGCCTTCAATGTGATTGAAGGCGTTTCTTATATTTTATTGTGCGAGTAATTCCGTCTCCATTACTTTCTCCAAATGAGATAGTACACGCTTTGCGGCTTTCTCACCTTGATCAATACAGTCCGGAAGACCAGAACCAGCGTAAGAACTACCTGCCAAGTATATACCTGGCAACTCTTTTTCCATAAATGTTGTGAGTTTCTTCATTCGCTCGTTATGGCCTACTGTATATTGGGGCATCGCTTCTTTCCAGCGACTTACGACTGTAAACTCAGGATCCTCTGTAATATCCATCGTCTTTCGTAAGTCTTCTAGTACGAGCTGAACGAGTTCCTCTTCTGTTTGTTCTACAACTGCTTCATCACCAGCACGACCGACGTAACAACGAAGAAGCGTTTTTCCTTCTGGCGTTGTATGTGGCCATTTTTTATGTGTCCACGTACATGCTGTAATTGTGTAGTCGCTATTTCGAGATACGACAAACCCTGTGCCGTCAATATCGCGCTGAATGGCTGATTGCGGGAAAGCCATTGCCACATTTGCAACTGATGTAGACGGAATGTTGCGGAAGAAACGAAACTGCTTGTACTGCGCGAACATAGATGGCAATACTTTATGTGAGCTTGCCACTACGACCGCGTCCGCTTCTATTTCTTTTCCGTTACTAAGAGTAATCGTGTAAGCATCACCAAGTTTTGTAACTTTTTCAATGCGAGTTCCCTTTATTATCGTACCTTCATGTATCTTTGCTTCGAGAGATTCTACTATAGATTCTAAACCTGTTTTCACTGTTTGGAAGATTCCCTTTTTCGGTTCAGATTTCTCTTTTTTCGGAGCAAGCGTACGCATACCGAGTGAAATACTGCGATGTTTCTGCTCAATTTGATACATTTGCGGGAATGTTGACATTAAGCTCATTTCATCGATATCCCCTGCATAAATACCCGATAGTAATGGTTCTATTAAATTTTCAACCACTTCGTTGCCGAGGCGATGTCTGAAAAACTGCCCGAGTGATTGGTCAGATACTGGCTTTGACCTGGGCATTAACAGATCAAAACCAGCTCTTAGTTTACCAATTGGGGAGAACAGCCTGGAAAATAGAAACGGCGTAATTTGCGTTGGAATTCCCATCATCGATCCGCTCGGCATTTTATGTAACCGATTGTTTACGAGGATAAATGATTGACCGGCCTTATTATTTACAAGTTCATCACCAAGACCTAATTCTCGCGCCAGTCTAGAGGCACTTTCTTTTCGTGCTAAGAAAGAATCCGGTCCGCGTTCAATTGTAAATCCATCTTTTCGAACGGTTTGAATTTTCCCGCCAAGTTTACCCGATGCTTCTATAAGTAATGTATCGATCGGCAAGTTCTTGTCATGAATATCTTTTTGTAAGTTATACATTGTTGTTAATCCTGTGATGCCACCGCCGATGATTACAACTTTTTTCCTCAAGCATGCTCCCCCTTTCTTTTTACAATACAGATTCTTTTTTCTTTAATACAACATCTGTTAAGCAATCAATAAATGCGTCCGATGCATTTGGCATTTCTGGACGATAATATTTCGCGCCAATTTCATCTGTCACAACTTTACACTCAAAGTCGTTGTCATATAAAACTTCTAAATGTTCCGCAACAAATCCAACTGGTGCGTATACGAATGAAGTATAACCGTACTTTTCATTTAGTTCTCTCGTTAAATCTTGTACATCTGGACCAATCCAAGGATCTGGTGTGTTTCCTGCACTTTGCCAACCTACTGCATAGTTTGCTACTTCAGCACCTCTTGCGATATAGTCAGCTGTTTCATTTAATTGGTCTGGATATGGATCGCCAAGTGCGATAATTTTTTCTGGTAAGCTATGTGCAGATACGATTAATACTGCTTTTTCACGCTCTGCTTCTGACATACCGTTATATATACCTTTCACTGCATCAACCCAGTACTGGATGAATTTCGGTTCTTTATACCAGCTATCAATGCCGTGAATTGTTAAGTTTCCAAGTTTCTCTGCTTCTTCTTGTGCTCGTCCTACATATGATTTCACGCTAAATGTAGAATAGTGCGGCGCAAGAACAAGTGCGATTGCATCTTGTATACCGTCGTTATGCATATCTTTCACTGCATCTTCAATGAACGGTTCGATATGTTTTAAGCCAAGATACATATGGTACTCTACTTCATCTTGTACTTCATTTAAACGCTGTTCTAACTTTTTAGCTTGCTCTAATGTAATAGTAGCTAAAGGAGAAATACCACCAATTGCACGGTAACGCTCTGTTAAATCTTCTAGCATTTCAGGACTTGGCTTTCTTCCTCTACGAATATGTGTATAGTAACGTTCAATATCTTCTTCTTTATATGGCGTTCCGTATGCCATTACAAGCAAACCAATTTTCTTTTTCATACAGCAATGCTCCTTTACTTCGCTAACTGCCCTTTAGAGTATTCATGAATAAATGTAGTTAAACGTTTTAATGTATCTGGATTTACTTCTGGGAATACACCGTGTCCTAAGTTAAAGATATAACCTGGCTGCTTCATCCCTTGATCTAAAATACCTTTTACATGTTCTTCAATAACAGACCATGGCGCAAGTAAGAATGACGGGTCCATATTACCTTGTACCGCCTTATGAACACCACGCGTGCGTGCCTCTTCGATCGGTAAGCGCCAATCTAAGCCTACTACATCAAGTGGTAAGTCGTGCCATTCATTTACTAAGTGTGCAGCTCCTACGCCGTGCATAATCATTGGAACACCCATCGGGCGAACTTCTGCAAAAATACGCTCCATTGCTGGTTTAATAAATACGCGGTAATCTGCTACATTTACTGTTCCAACCCAAGAATCGAAAATTTGAACCGCTTTTGCTCCTGCGTTAATTTGCGCTTTTAAATATGTAATAACCATATCTGCTAGCTTATCCATTAATGCGAACCAAGCTTTCGGCTCTGCATACATGAACGCTTTCGTATTATGGTAATTGCGAGATGGACCGCCTTCAATCATATAGCTCGCTAATGTAAATGGAGCCCCTGAAAAACCGATTAACGGTACGTCTAACATTTCTGTCGTTAATAAACGAATCGTATCTAATATGTACGGCACGTCATCTTCTGGATTGATTTCCCCTAGCTTTTCTACGTCTTGTAAAGAACGGATTGGATTATCAATAACTGGGCCAATACCTGATTTAATTTCTACATCCACACCAATTGCAGGTAGTGGTGACATAATATCTTTATACAGAATTGCTGCGTCTACGTTATATTGATCAACTGGTAACTTTGTAACGTAAGCACATAACTCTGGATTGTGTGTAATTTCAAATAAAGAATACTTTTCTTTTATCTTTCTATATTCCGGCTGCGAACGACCTGCTTGACGCATATACCATGCTGGTACATAATCAGTACGTTCCCCCCTACATGCTTTTAAAAATGTCTCATTTATAGTTCTTACCAAGACCCTTGCTCCCTTCCTTGCCAATGCTTTTGCTCTAAATACGTTCTATTCCGATATTTATCTTTTTTTACTATACAGCTTGTAAAAACAAAATGCATAACATTATGTACGTTGTTCATGAAATTGACACAAACATTCGTAAAACCGCTTACTATTTTCACAACATTCTTATTATAGCACAGAGAAAAACTATGGTTTAGCTACTTTTGACTTTTCTCCTTCACGTTTCGTTTGTGTGTTATATGGTACAACGTAAAAACTCGGTTTTGAAAAGATGTTAACGAACTTTTCCTCATATTCTCCGGCACCATTTACAGTGCCTACATGCGTATGAACTCCGTTTTCCACTCTATAAATACGATACATAATTCTTTCATCTGGAAGTGGTGTCCAGCTTAATTTTGCTTTAAATAAACCGAAAGGGCTAAACGCTAATTTCATTTTCACATCTTCAATCTTGCGCAAACGAATCGGAGCACCGATTGTTTCCACACCTTCTGGTTTCATAAACTGCTCTTTCTGTTCTACATTTGCCTTCGTTAAAATTTTCTTAAACAATTTCGTTGCTGACGCACTTTCTCCTTGCAACTGATGCTCTTTATCCGTACGGTCATAACCAATCCAAACAGCACCTACTAAATTTGGTGTATAGCCGACGAACCACATATCTCTAGCTCCATTATCGTCATTTGGCAAGGAAGTTGTACCTGTTTTCCCAGCTAACGCCCCGCTATATACACCGGCTTTCGCTGTCCCTTCCTTTACAACTCCTTCTAACATTTTCGTCATATACCACGCCGTTTGTTTCGAGAATATTTTCGTTTCTACTTTTGGCGATTCTCCAATAACTGCACCGTGTCTATTTAACACTTTATCAATAACGTGCGGCTCAATAATAGCGCCATTTGCTAAAAATGCACGATACATTTTCACAAGATCAAATGTTGAAACGCCATTTTTCAATCCGCCAAGCGCTGTACTTAAACCAGCATCGGCAATATGAACATTTCCTTTCTCTAAATATTGCTTTCCTTCTTCTACCCCTAACTCATTTAATAAAGAAACTGCCGGTACATTTGCTGACTCTAAAATCGCATCGTACATCGTCATTTCTTTCGAATACGAATGGTTATAATTTCGAGGTTCATAGCCTTCAAATGAATTTCTTTCATTCGTCAATAAAGAATACGGATTATACTTTTTCGTTTCGAGTGCTGGTGCATAGACGATAAGTGGTTTTAGCACAGAACCGGGCTGTCTTTTTGCGAAAATACGATTAAAGCCTCTCGGGACGTACTTTCTTCCGCCAATCGCCGCTTTAATTCCGCCCGTACGATTATCCATTAATAAAAAAGCACCTTGTGCCCCCTCTTCTTTCCCAGGGAAATTCCTTGCATCTTGAAACTGGTTATACGCTACCTTTTGAATCTTTTCATCCATCGGTACGACAAACGTATATCCTCCGCGCAGTACTTCTTGATGAGACAATCCGTATAAACGAGCTGCTTCATCTATAACCATATCAATATACGGCATATATGCGAGTTCATTCTCATCTAAGTTTTTGTAAAGAGCAATGGTCTTTCCTTGATAACGTACGCTATCTTCGGCAGTCAAATAGCCTTGTTTATGCATAAGTGACAATACGAGATCACGGCGCTCCTTACTCTTCTCTGGAGAGAAATAAGGTGAATATCCATTTGGTGACTTCGGAAGACCTGCAAGCATCGCTCCTTCTTCTACTGTTAAATCTTCTACATTTTTATTAAAATACAACTTTGCTGCTGCTTGAATACCGTAAGCCCCATGCCCAAAATAAATATGATTCATATACATTTCAAGAATTTGTTGCTTCGTATATTTTTGCTCTAATTGAAGGGAAATTGCGACTTCCTTCAATTTACGCGTAACTGTTTTTTCACGAGTTAAAAAAACGTTTTTAGCGAGTTGCTGCGTAATGGTACTGCCGCCCTCTACTTTTTCTCCTGCTAACGTATCTTTATAAAGAGCACGGAATATAGACGGATAATCAATTCCTTGATGCTCATAAAAACGAGAATCTTCCACCGCAATAAACGCCTGCTGGACATGCTTTGGAATTTGCTCGACTGGTACGAGATCTCTATTTTCTACGTATAATTTCGTAATCTCTTTCCCCTTCTGGTCAACGATACGTGATGAAGAGTGGAAAACGAGCTGCTTTTCATCCATCATATAGCCACCAGCTAACACAATAAGTTTATAAAGTACAATCGCTAATACTAGCGTTGCGAATCCACCTAATAAAGTCCACTTTACTTTCTTCATACATCGGCCTTCTTTCCAAATGATGGTACATTTATTATTTGAAAAAGAAGTATCTTTATGTATATAATCTTCGAAGTTTTTTAAGAGAGTTGATATAATAGAAACAAACCATTAAGGGGGCATTAAAATGAAGGCTATTATTTCATACGAAACACCTCTAGAACAAGCACATTTCACTGCAAAAAATGATGAAAAGGATATGTTTTATAAAGAAAATACAGAAGAATCTGTAGAAGGATCTCTTCAATATGATGTACTAGACGCTGTTGGCGAATTTAAAGGACAACCTGGCTACATCGTTTGTAACAACATTTCTGTAACAGACGAAGGTCGCCCAGTATTTGAAAACCGATTTAAAAACCGCGCAGGCCTTATTGAAAACGAACCAGGATTCCAAGCGATCCGCGTTCTACGCCCATTAAGTAACGATACATATGTCATCTTAACAATGTGGGAAACAGAGCAAAACTTTAAAGACTGGACAGAATCACGTTCATTCGAAAACGCTCATAAAAAACGCCCTGCACAAGCAGAAGGACAAGCTCCAGCTCAGGCGCATCCACATGCAGAGCAGCAGAAAAGTATTTTCTCTCGTCCGTCATTTGTGACTACTTTTGATGTGTTAGTTTAAGGATTTTTGTACTGTGGTTTCTCCAAGGCTGCGGTACATGAAATTATATCAGCGATTTTTCGAATATATCGGCGCAACTCGAAATATATCAGCGATTTTTCAGATATATCAGCGCAACTCAAATTATATCAGCGATTTTTGAAATATATCGACTTATCGACAAATCACGACACAAAAAAGGAAACACCGTTACGCACCGGTGTTTCCTTTTTCTTTATACCAATTATATATGCGAAGTGCGTCTTCTTTTTGCATATGCTTCACTTTATATTTATGTCCCGCTACTGATACGACCGCTGTACATAGCTCATCTTTCTTTTGAAAATACGATTGATTGTATCCTACTGCTTGAACGTGCCTTCTTCGCATGATCCCCGTATATTTCGCAAGACCACGGTATACCATGACTAACTGATTGTCTCGTATCATATATCCGCCACTTGTATACCGAGCGTATGCAAGTAACGTAAATGCGATAAATAGTGGTATTAGCGTGAATAACGCCATATTTTGTTTGAAATATATACTCGTACCGATGATCGGCAGTGCGAGCACAGCACTTGTAATCCAGCCCATTATTACGTAACGACGTAATGCAGCCTTCGGTAAATGAACGATTTCCTCTTCCATTTCATACGGTAACTGCAAATATGTAAGTAACTGCTGGACATCTTTCTTTTTCATAAAAGGATGTAACATAACTTCATTTCCAGCTGCTTCTATACTTTGAATGACTTCCACTTCGACAGAGCAATAACCGAACGGCTGACGAAGAATGCCTTCTTTCACCGTAATTGCTTGAATGCGGTGTAATTTTAAAACAAACTCTTTCTTATCAAATAACCCTTGCACGATGCGAACTTCATTTCCGTTTCGCTCTATTTTAAAGTTCGCATATTTTAACGCATAGCCAGCTGTCGAAACGACCCACGAAACCGCCATTAAAATCGCGGCCATAACGATTAATTCATATACACCGTTATCCATCACATACGCTTCCACTTTATTTATGAGCCATTCTGGAAGAAATTGATTAAACTCTGTGTAAATAAGAAGTAATCCTGAAAACACTAATCCGAATCTACCAGACGTAATGGAAGCTGCTAAAATCTCTTTCATCGTTAACTGATAAATCGTCTTACTTTCTTCTGCCATGGGTACTTCTTCACTCGCAGCGCTTCTTTTTTTATTTAATAAAGCAATCAGTTCCTTCGCTTCATCTTCTTTAATACCAGCTAACATCATTTCCGGCTCACTACCGCCGCCTGCTACTTCTATATTTAATTTCGTCAGTCCGAGCACTTGATAAATGATGTTAGAAGACGTACTAATATTTTGCACACGTTCTTTATTTAAGTAACTTTCTTTCTTCACAAAAACGCCGTGTTTAATATGTAAAATATTATTTTCAACCCAATACACTTTGAAATACCATTTTATAGCTGAGAAAATTGCCATAATAAATAATATGGCCAAAAGAACAAGATGAAAGAAATACCAAGGTTTCACTTGACCATCTGATCGAAATAAAACAAGTAAAATAAAAGGCAATAAACCCGCAATTCGAATACCTAATAAAATTGTGATCGGATGTTGCCTCTTATACATCCTCATCACTCACTTTCGCAAGTTCTCCAATTTGTCTTTTCAGCCGCTCTGCTTCTTCCTTCGTTAAGCCTGGAATACTATGAGAAGTTGCGGCTGTTGAAATATGTAATTCTGCTAAATTATACTTTCTCATAATTGGGCCTTGTTCAATCGTTACGTGCTGCACACGCATCATCGGAATAAGTACGCGTTTTACAACGAACATTCCCTTTTGAATCTCAATCTCTTCTTCATTTAATCTGTAACTATAATAACGTTGACGTAAATTTGGAAACACAAAATAATCAAGCGGGATAAATGTAATAGCTCCTGTTACTAGCAAGCCAAACAACCAGCCCCACCAGTTAAAATTGATCATAAAAAAGAAATACGCAATTACGACTGCTAGTATAACTGCCGCCCCAATTAAAGCGTGGATTCGCCACACTTTCAGCATATTAGAATGAATCTCCCTTTCTAACGGCTGCATCTCATCACTCCAATTATATGAATTTATTAATTATATATTAGTTGGTATATACATATTTGTAAAATTAACCCACGTTAACGGGCAGTAAAACTCCCAAAAAATTTCAGCTGGAGCAAAGAAGTTAGTTGGGCGATCAACTGCCCGTAAACGTCCGATTGGTTCAACTAATAATCAGTGGGGATGAATCTCCCACTGATTAAAGTTTCACTTTATAGTTTTTCTACATCGTATCCATTACTTCTTTAAAATTCCCTTCATTAATCGAATACACTTGAAACTGAATGTAATCTATTTCATTCGTATTCGGACGGGCATATGGCAAAATGTTAAATTTAGAAGCAGATCTTCCTAACATATCTACAATCATTAGAGAAACGTCAATATATTCGAAGTCTACACGGAATACTACCACTTCTCCCGTAAATTCATAATCTTTAATCGCATCATAAGACTTATTCGCACTAATTAACATTACTTTTAGTAGTTGGTTCAAATTTTCCGGTTTAAAATTAATCATATACGCAGCTCCTTTTTTTCAATAAAACACTATGAAAACAGTGTAATCTTATACTTTCATAGCTTTACACATCAATTATATAAAAAATAAAGCTAGTTTTTTATATATTTTTTGATATAATTACATACGGGAAACGGGAAGAATTTTGTCTTCCCTTGTGTTTTTATTTGCATCTAGTACTTTTGCTAGATGCTTTTTTTTATGCTAAAAAAGGTACCCTCATATACTTTGAGGATACCTTTTTCATCGATTTAGTGCATTTCAATAATCGTACCATCTTCGAATACTTTGAATACGCCAGTAAATCCTGATCCAGCTGCGCCTTCTATTTTATATGTCGTACGCACTCTAATTTTATAATATTTCTTTCCATTTTCTACTTGTGTATCTTCTAGCGTGTAATCATATTCTTCTTTATATTCATTTTTGATATATTCTTTAGCTTTCTCAAAAGTAAATGCATTTTGATTCTTTCCTATCTCAGTTTTTCCGTTCTTTTCTGTTACTACCTTTTGATTCGTTACTACATTTGTTTTTTGTACCTTCACTGCTGCTTCACTCTTTGCATTTTTTTCTTCTTCATTAATTTTAGTAACTAATCCTACTGCTTTTTTATTATATTCTTCAAGGTTCTTATTATCTTTTGTTTCTGCAACTAACTTATTTAATATCTCTTTCGCTTGTGCATAATTTTTCTTACTTATTAACTCTTCACTTTTCGCCAATTGCTCACTATACTTCTTTTTTTGTTCTAACACAGCTAGTAATGTTGTTCGTTCTTCCTTTGCCTGCTTTATAAGTGTATTATTCCCATCCTTCATGTTCTCTACTTTTTCAAATGACTTGATTGATTCTTCTACCTTTGTTTCTTCTTTTAACTTCACTGCTTCAATCATTATTTTCGTTTGTTCTACAAGCACCATTACATCTGAATCGTCTTGTTTCTCATCTAGCGCTTTTTCAAATGATGATAAGGCATTTTTATATTCTTTATTCGTTAACGCGGTCTTCCCTGCATCCATTTCTTTTTCAAAATTCCCATTACTACATCCAGCTAACATTAAACATGTAATTCCAATTACTGTTAATAACTTCCTCATTCTTTCTCCCCCTATGTGTTCCTAAAACAATAACAGCATATGTATAAAAGTCTATGTAGTAATTAGACTGAAAGTAAATATGTACTGTACATTTCATTTACTATCATTACTTAAAACACCTAAATAGTTGGTATTTGTTTTTCTTCTTTTAAGACAGAAAGGAATTTTAATAATGTGCGTAAAGCTCTCACCAGACTCTTTACTACACACACTCTTATACACATAGAAAAACTCTTTTTAGGTTGCTATTTTTTTAACTTTACATATTCTCGGTTGATTGGATATGAACTTCAAATCGTAATATATCGAAAAGAAAAAGAAAACAAAACGTAACATAATTTACGTTTTGTAATTGTTTCGTAACACAAATGTAACATATGATTTTTAAACATACAATAGTTTCTTTACATTATTTTCCCCTATCTACATTTTAAGGTGTTAATACAGTGCTAAAACGAGTTTCATCTCCCACCTGCTATTGGACTATCATCCTTTGAATACTTTAGGAAAAAGCCCTCTTTCTTAAAGTACTCAAATTAATTACATAGATAACTCTTTTTTCACCCAAACATTACGAAGGCCTTTAACCTTTTATTTTCACATTAAATATATATAGCTATTTTTGATATAACCATATTAAGAAAATAGGATGAACTTTTTCTTCCTTTTTGTTTCTATTTGCATCGAGTTCTTTTGCTAAATGTTTTTTATGCCAAATAAAAAAGGTATCCTCCAATACTTTGAGGATACCTTTTCATTTTTATTATCTCTGCTGTTTTCTACCTAATACGAGCAATCCAAAACTCATCATAATAAGAAGTGCTCCCATATATGGTTCCACAGGCATTTTCTGTCCTGTCTTCGGTAATTCTTTTTCAGGCTTCTCTGGATTCGTCGTTTCTGGTTTTTCTGGATCCGTCGTTTCTGGTTTCTCTGGATCCGTTGTTTCTGGTTTTTCTGGATCCGTTGTTTCTGGTTTTTCTGGATCCGTCGTTTCTGGTTTCTCTGGGCCTGGTGGTGCTAAAGAAGTCAATTTGTTTAATACTTCTAATTGAACTGGACTTATCATTCCTTTTGTAATTTCAAATGGAATTGGATTAGTTAATTTTTCATAACCCTTTGGTGCTTCTACTTCTACAAGTGTGTAGTGACCTACAGATAAGTCTGAGACTTTCGCTTTTCCTTCTTTATCTGTTGTTACTTTCGTTACTACTTTTCCTTTTTCGTCATGAACTTCAAACACTGCCCCTGATAATACATTCTTACTTTCAGCAGCCATTTTTGTAATTTCTACTGAACCTTTGTCTAACTGTTCATTCTCTACTTTTAGTAATAAAACTTCTGTCATACCTTTTTTGATTTCGAATGATACTGGTTCTGTTAGTTTTTTGTAACCTGGTAAACTCTCCGTTTCTACTAATTTGTATTTTCCTACTGCTAGATCTGAAACTTTCGCTTTTCCTTCTTTATCTGTTGTTACTTTCGTTATTACTTTGCCTTGCTCATCTTGCACTTCGAAAGTTACGCCCGCTAATACTGTTCCACTGTCTTTATCCACTTTTGTAACTTCTACATTACCTTTGTCTACCCATTCATTCTCTATTTTCAATGATAAGACTTTCGTCATACCTTTTGTAATTTCAAATGATACTGGTTTTTCTAGCTTTTTATAACCTAGTAAACTTTCTACCTCTACTAATTTGTAACTCCCTACAGATAGGTCTGAAATGTTTGCTTTTCCTTCTTTATCTGTTGTCACTTTCGTTACTACTTTTCCTTGCTCATCTTGCACTTCGAAGACTACGCCTTCTAATGCTTTTTGACTGTCTTTATCTACTTTTGTAATTTCTACTGAACCTTTATCTAACTGTTCATTCTCTACTTTTAGTGATAAGACTTCTGTCATACCTTTTTTGATTTCAAATGATACTGGTTTTTCTAACTTTTTATAACCTGGTAAGCTTTCCGTCTCTACTAATTTGTATTTTCCTACTGATAGATCTGAAATGTTTGCTTTTCCTTCTTTATCTGTCGTTACTTTCGTTACTACTTTGCCTGCTTCATCTTGGATTTCAAAGACTACACCTGCCAATGTCTTCTGACTGTCTTTGTCCACTTTTGTAATCTCTACTGAGCCTTTATCTACTTGTTCGTTTTCTACTTTCAGCGATAAAACTTCTGTCATACCTTTTGTAATCTCAAATGATACTGATTCGCTTAGCTTTTTGTAACCTGGTAAGCTTTCCGTCTCTACTAATTTGTATTTTCCTACTGATAGATCTGAAACGTTCGCTTTTCCTTCTTTATCTGTCGTTACTTTCGTTACTACTTTGCCTGCTTCATCTTGGATTTCAAAGACTACACCTGC
>NZ_JAEHBI010000259.1:0-304 GCF_016483705.1 Bacillus cereus group sp. N6 | reverse complement strand
TTTAGTCGTTGCCATAACTCATTCACTTCTTTTCGTAATTGCTCGATATTGTAATTTAAACGCTCCCAGTCTATATTGCCCTCCTTATGCATATGACAATATTTTGCAATTTGATTCATATTGTTTCCCATCTGACTTAAATTCCTAGCAATGATTTGTCTCGTCTCTTTATCAAATTTCGGAGAAACTAATCGACTCCCCTGTGCTTTCTTCTTTACAAAGTTTGACACACTCAACTGCAAAGTTTCAGCTGACTGCTGCAACTTTGCAAATTCGTCATCACTCACACGAAAACTGATTTGTC
>NZ_JAEHBI010000258.1:0-309 GCF_016483705.1 Bacillus cereus group sp. N6 | reverse complement strand
GGCCTAAGGAAGGGGACAATTTATGTCAATTTAATTAGGGATGGAAGTTGTTCAAGACACTGGGGAATGTCTTATAAATTAGGGAGGAACAACTTCGATACATATACTATAAAAGTTGGATGTGACCCCCATGTGAACATAGAGTGAAAGAGAGAGGGAGTTTTAAATAAGAGGTAGGGTAAACAAAAAATAAGACCATCACAAATGATGGCCTAAGGAAGGGGACAATTTATGTCAATTTAATTAGGGATGGAAGTTGTTCAAGACACTGGGGAATGTCTTATAAATTAGGGAGGAACAACTTCGATA
>NZ_JAEHBI010000257.1:0-311 GCF_016483705.1 Bacillus cereus group sp. N6 | reverse complement strand
TGATATAATTCAATATTTCGTTGCGGAGAAGTTTGTGTTGTTTTTGTATGAGTGATCACAATATCAGATGGGAAATGGGTATAAGGTTCTTTTCGTTGTAAATCTTCATGAACAATCCCTTCCCATTGAAATCCCGCCTCACGTTTTACTAAGCGAATTCGCTGTGTTTGTTCTGTTCCGATTTTTGTTTGGATGTTATATTTCATACTAACAGCTTCGATAGTAGGATCTAGAGAGTGTTTCAGTTGTTGTAATTTTTTTTGCGCCGAAGGTTGCAAGATATCATCTGCATCTAACCACATCATATAATC
>NZ_JAEHBI010000256.1:0-312 GCF_016483705.1 Bacillus cereus group sp. N6 | reverse complement strand
TTTTTATTTAAGTCGTAAACGAGATGCGAAAGCTGCCAAGTGTTTTCTAAAGAAAGCCTTGGTTTCTTGTCATGCCACAAAACCTCGTTCGATAACTGCTGATGGAGATAAAGCCTATCCTGTTGCGATACGTGAACTAAAAGAAGAACAGTGTATACCACACCGTATACCACTTCGTGTGAAAAAATATTTAAACAATATCATTGAACAAGACCACCGGTTTATCAAAAAACGTATTCGGAATATGCTTGGATTGAAATCATTGCAAACAGCTACAAAAATGATTGCTGGAATAGAAGCTATGCATATGGT
>NZ_JAEHBI010000255.1:0-315 GCF_016483705.1 Bacillus cereus group sp. N6 | reverse complement strand
TCGGTAGCTCAGTCGGTAGAGCAGAGGACTGAAAATCCTCGTGTCGGCGGTTCGATTCCGTCCCGAGCCACCATTTTTTTATGCCGACTTAGCTCAATTGGTAGAGCAACTGACTTGTAATCAGTAGGTTGGGGGTTCAAGTCCTCTAGTCGGCATCCTTTAGGGGCATAGTTTAAAGGTAGAACTGAGGTCTCCAAAACCTCCAGTGTGGGTTCGATTCCTACTGCCCCTGTAAAAGTGTATGGGCCTATAGCTCAGCTGGTTAGAGCGCACGCCTGATAAGCGTGAGGTCGATGGTTCGAGTCCATTTAGGCC
>NZ_JAEHBI010000254.1:0-315 GCF_016483705.1 Bacillus cereus group sp. N6 | reverse complement strand
GTCTGTTGTGAGAACCGTTGGTTCTCCAAAAGCTTTCACTAACCTTTTCATAAACATATAGGCAGCTTGATGATCTCTTGTTTTACGAAGTTGGATATCCAAGGTATATCCTTCTTGATCAATCGCCCGATAAAGATAACACCACTCTCCCTTGACTTTGATATAGGTTTCATCTAAATGCCATACAAAACGTGCTGATTTATTTTTCTTCTTCCAAATTTGATAAATTAACTTTCCATATTCGTGCACCCAACGCATGATGGTTGTAGGATGAACCGATACACCACGTTCTTTTAAAAGTTCAGATACATCACG
>NZ_JAEHBI010000253.1:0-320 GCF_016483705.1 Bacillus cereus group sp. N6 | reverse complement strand
TTCCTTTTTCATACTGATCACACACCTTTTTCAGAATAATAGTATCAGTATGTCCAAGTTTGAGAGATTATTTGCAATTGGCCTGAAGTTTTTGCACCAGAACCTACAGGTGTAAGTCAAGCTGCATTATATCGAAAATTAAGAGAAAAAAATACAAATAAAACGACGTCTCTTTAAATACCGAAGGACCATCGTTTTATTTATTCGTTTTGTTTTTATATTTTGAGGGAGATATTTTTAATTGTAACTACTCAGCTTTTTCAGACAAAAAAGTAGGCCAAATACATGTTTCCGATTTGAAAACATGAAAAAAAATACTC
>NZ_JAEHBI010000252.1:0-323 GCF_016483705.1 Bacillus cereus group sp. N6 | reverse complement strand
ATCATTTCTTGTTTATTGCCAAGTGAACGAAGAATACGATTATAAATCTTTCTTACTTCTTCATTTGGATCAACAATTTCATGGTAATCTCCAAATACATATTTATCTTGTAATGGATCCTTAAATGATTCATCACCAGCAATTACCCTAGCTTCTAAATAAAGCTTAGGTGTGAATCCCGTATCCTTCATTCGAATCGTATCGCCCTCATTAATTAATTCATGAGCCAAACCGAACACACGACCGATTGATTGTGCTTCAACTTCATAAGAAACAGAAGAATTCACACGTTTTTTTAACTCTGTATTCATAAGAGTCATTAA
>NZ_JAEHBI010000251.1:0-323 GCF_016483705.1 Bacillus cereus group sp. N6 | reverse complement strand
TAAAAATTGAGCTTCTTGGGGCGGTGTAATGGGAATGGTAGGAACGAGCATGGGAGTTAAGATAGAATCAGAAGAGAAAGAAGGAAGAATTGTATTGATAAATGTGAATAATTCTTGTTGTTGTTCCGGTGAAAAATGAGATAATTCTTGTTTGGTAAAGAATAAAAGAGGGTTTTGTTTGTCCATATTTTCATCCCTTTCTTTGAAACAAAGTATATTCTATATAGGATATGTACAAAAGAAAAAAAGGGAAGAGATACATGTCTATAGAAAAGCCCCTATTTTTTTATTAATAAAAAAATAGGGGCTTCGGAATGAAATAA
>NZ_JAEHBI010000250.1:0-326 GCF_016483705.1 Bacillus cereus group sp. N6 | reverse complement strand
CCTGCAAGAATCAATGTAGCTGTACGAAAAGATTTAAGTCCTAACATAGAGCGTATACGTTTTTTAATGAAACGATGATCTTGCTCTACTATGTTATTGAGATATTTTATCTGTCGGATTTGAATGCCTAACGGTATCTGTTTTTCTTTCTTTAACCCTGTGATAGCAATTGGATAAGCAGGGTTTTTATCAACCGTAAGTACACGAGGTTTTGAGGTATGACAAGAAGCTAAAGCTTTTTTGAAGAAGCGTTTAGCCGATTTTGCTTTTCTATTTTTACTCAGATAAAAATCAATTGTATTTCCTTCGGAATCTACAGCGCGATA